>CAWUIU010000074.1:0-11085 GCA_963922285.1 uncultured Oligoflexia bacterium
ATCATCAATAATACTGAGATAGAAAATACTTTATTTCAAAAAGTGAAATTTAGACGTGAAGTTTTATCCCCAATAAGCTGGGCCAGTTAAAAAACAAGACGAATCCTCTTCTCAAATGAAATCCTGAAAAGCTAATTACAACGGCTATTTTTTACTGCCAAGATTAAAATATGTAGCTATTATACGAATATTAAATAAACACAATTTGTTAGATATTAAAGTAATTTTAAATATGGCAACATTTCAAAGTCTTAATCAATTTCCACTTAATTTGGCTCCTATGGTTGGACTGAGTCATGTTGCTCTTCGAAAGAGTCTGGACAATTACTACCCAAAAAGCCTCTCTGTTATCATGCCTACGGAAATGCTCAATTCAAGACGTTTACCTGGTCAAGAACTTGGAGAAACAGCTCAAACGAAAACTTTTGACGAAGAAAGAAACCTTCAGCCTCAAATTCTTGGAAATGAGGAAAAATTCATTGCCAAGAGTATCGAAAAACTATGTGACTGGGGAGCATCTGCCATCGATATAAATATGGGCTGCCCTGTAAAGAAAGCTCTAAAGCATAACTATGGTGTATCACTTATGGGTGATATCAAATATGCGGGAGAGATTGTGCGTATAACAAAAAAACACTCTCCAATTCCTGTCTCTGTTAAGTTAAGAGCTGGTGAACAAAAGGATCCTAAGTACTTACTTGAGTTTTGTGAGACACTCGTCGAAAACGGAGTAGACTGGCTAACCCTCCATCCAAGGCTGGCGTCACAAAAAAGAAAAGGCAATGCAGACTGGAATCAAATTAAATTTCTAACAGAAAATCTCAAAGTTCCAATAATCGGTAATGGAGATATTCAGACAACAGAAGATATTAAGAATATGTTTTCTCAAACAAATTGTCACGGAGTTATGATTGGTCGTGCATTGACATGTAAACCTTGGATCATTACAGAATACGCTCATTCCAACGGAATCAAGTTAACGAAAGAGCAAGTAGATCTTATTCCAAAAAACAAGGAAGAAGAATTTAGCAAGTATTGTGACTTTCTTATATCTTTTATTAGAAATTGTTTTGAATACTTTACCGAACAAGATGCCCTAAAGAGAATTCGTTTCTTCATTAGAGTTAGCCATGTATGGATAAATTTCGGCCATTCATTAGTAAAGACACTTCACAAAGCTAATACACAGGACGAAATGATTTCAGACATTTTAAGAATTCAATTGAACGACTCAATGAGAATAAGTGAAAGAACAGAACTTCGCTACTAGTGTGAACAAGTATGACAACGACAAAGTTTCACATTCATAATATGTGCCCATATAAGAGCAACTCCACCTAAAATAGAAAGAGACATTTCTATATACTCCGTATGGTCATGGCCATGTTGCTCGTGAAAGACAATTGCTAGGACCAATAACAGCATGCCCATAATTCCAATATATAGTGGAGTCTTATTTTCATGAATTTTTAACTTTGATACAAATGCATATAGTCCAAGAGGAACAACAAAAGCAATCATTGCTAAATGAATAAACTCATTGTCAAAGTATTTTACCAAGCCAGGAGACAAGATCATCAACAAAGGTGTTGCCATGCAATGTATACAACAAATAGCAGATACGATGATACCAAGTTTATCAGTGACATCTTCAGAAGATTTAGTATTATCAGATATATAGCTTTTTTCCATAAATTATTTTCCAGTAATGAATAACTAATGCCTAAATACTAAAAAATCAACTGAAAGGATTAAAATAAATTATTATTTACATCATGTTTTTTTTGTTGAATCCGATAAGTACTGTAATAATAAATACTTACTATATAGAGATGATTATTATGAGTCTTAACTTAGATAAAGAGTTTGCAGCTCTAAAAAAAGAGTACTTACACGAGATAGAAGATCAAATTGAAGATCTTAGAAGTCTTCTTGAAGATGGAAGTTTTGATCAATCTGATTTTCGAGAAACGTATCGAATCATACACTCATTAAAAGGCGGTGCAGCAAGCTATGAACTCACCCACATAAGTACTATTTGTCATTATTTCGAAGATTTTCTCTCTGAAAGAATGAGTGAAGATCTTGAAAATGAAGATAATATAGAAGCATGCCATATCTTTTATGACATCATTGTTGATATTGTTTGCACTACACGAGCTGGTAATGAAGTCGTAATACAACCCTATATCGATCAAGTATCAAATTTAGGTCTTGGCGATATCGAACAAGCCGAAAAGTTTAAAGGAAAAGTCCTCGTTGTTGATAACACTAAAACTATGGGAATGATTGTTAAAAGTGCTCTTAAAAAAAATGGATATGATGCAATAATTTCACAAAATGGACTTGTCGCCTTTAACAGAGCCGTTACTCAGAAGTTCGACGCCCTAATTACAAGTATAAATCTTGATCACCTCGACGGGATTTCTCTAATAACCGCTATAAAATGTACAAACAATCTAAATGCGAACATACCGACACTTGTTATATCAGCGAGCCAAAATATTATGGAGAGGTTCCCTTCAATTTATAAACCTGAGAAAATCGTCATTAAAAACGAAGACTTTGTGAACAACTTTCAAGAAGCATTTAATTCCCTAACTAAAATTGAAGAAGATAAAACTCTTGATTCACAACATTCAAAAGAAGGTCCGACTAAAATACTCTACGTCGAAGATGATACAAAAATGCAAAAGCTAATGACTCTCTCAATGAAAAAGACTCCTGGAGTAGAGCTCTCAATTGCCAACAACCTAAAAGAAGCGCTGAGCTATGTTAATGATAGTAGACCAGATATTATTCTACTTGATAATTTTCTTAAAGATGAAACAGGACATGATGTTTTTAAAGCTCTTCAAAATAAGCACATTCCTTGCTTATTTTTAACTGCGAGCGAATCAGCTGTACCTGTTACAGAGCTAAAGAAACATAAAGAATTTTTAGGAATCATCACGAAACCATTTCGTCCAAACGCCATCTATGGACAAATAAAAAGATTCTATAATGATCGATAATATTATTCTCGTATCAGAAGACCAAAACCTAGAATTTACTAAGTTTCAAAGAAAAGATATCGCGAATCTAACCCCTTCTGATAAAAACATTCTAATCGTAAAAGAAGAATTCAAAAAATCAACAATAGAATATTTTCTTTCACAAATTAATACGAATAAGTCTTTTCAGGCGAAAACTTTTGAAAAGGCTATAGGAAACAGCTCTAAAGTTGATGATTACCAATTACGTAATATATTCTTCTATCCAAACTTCAAAGACTTAAAATATGGCTCTCAACTAGAATCAATTGTGATTCCAGATTACAAGCACGAGATCTTAAAGCCAGCTCTCTTTCTCGATCGTGATGGAATCATCAATGTTAATACCCACTACCCTCATGTGGCCGATGAACTCATTCTCATTGATGATATCATTCCAATTACTAAGCATTTTTACGCACAAGATTATGAAATTATCGTCACAACCAACCAATCAGGAATTGGCCGAGGTTACTTCAAAGAACAAGACTATCAAGAATGTTGTGAGAGAATTGATCAATTCTTTTCAAAAAATGATTTAACTATTAAGGCCTGGTATCACTCCCCTTATATAAAAGGAGGAATTGAGGGCTACAACTTCGAAAGCTTGTTAAGAAAACCTGAACCAGGAATGTTTCTCTTGGCCGCGAAAGAACATGGAATAGACTTACAGAAAAGCGTTATGATTGGAGATAGCCTCACCGACCAAATTAGTGACATCGATCTAAAATGCTATATTGTCGGTGAAAAGAGTCCTAATGGTCTGACTCTTAAGAATTTACTCGATAACTTATGAGCAATAATTTTTTTATTAAAAGAAGCCTCCGCCCCATTTTCCGCCTTTTTTACGTTTTTTCTTAGGCTTTCCACCCATTCCTGGTAGACCAGGCATATCACCCATAGCAGAAAGATCTGGCATACCGCCACCTCCGCCCATGCCGCCCATCATGTTAGCAAGACCGCCACCTTTCATCATCTGCATCATTCCGCCCATCATCTTTTCCATTTGACGAAATTTATTAAGGAAGTCCTTAACATTTGCAAGTGAATTTCCAGAACCCTTAGCGATTCTCTCCATTCTTGATTCTTTAATGAGTTTGTAATTTTGTCTTTCAGCTTTTGTCATTGAATCGATAATCACTCTCATTCTCTTCATTTCGTTTTCAGCAGGACTAAGATCACCAAGTTGTCTCATCATCCCACCCATTCCTGGAATCATTTTCATGATTGATCCCATGGATCCGAGGTTCTTCATCATATCCATTTGCTTCATGAAGTCTTCAACTGTGAATTGACCTTTCTCAAGACGCTTCATCATTTTCTCAGCTTCATCTTGATCAATTGCCTCTTCCGCCTTTTCAACAAGTGACATAACATCACCCATATCAAGGATTCTTCCAGCTAGTCTGTCTGGATGAAAGAGTTCGAGGTCCTTCATCTTTTCACCAGTTGAGATGAATTTAATTGGAACACCTGTTACTTGGCGAATTGATAGCGCAGCACCACCACGAGCATCAGAGTCCATCTTTGAGAGAACGACACCTGTTAAATTAACTGCTTCATGAAATGACTTAGCAACATTAACCGCTTCCTGCCCAGTCATAGCATCTGCAACCATGAGGACTTCTGGATTATAAGAATTAAGAGATTCTCTTACCTCTTTAATTTGTCCCATGAGTTCATCGTCAACGTGTAAACGTCCGGCCGTATCGATAATAACAATATCTTTATTATTTTCTTTAGCGAAAGCAAGAGCATCCTGGGCGATATCTTTTGGATGCTTACCAAGATCACTATCAAAGTAATCCATCCCCATATTCTTTGCTAATGTGATCAACTCATCCTTAGCAGCTGGTCTGAATGTATCAGCAGGAACAAGAAGAACGTTCTTCTTTTCTTTCTGTCTTAAAAAGAGTGAGAGTTTTCCAGAAAATGTCGTCTTCCCCTGACCGTTAAGACCAACGATAAGAATTGGAACAGGACCATCTCTTTCAATATCAAGAGAAGCGTTCTCATCACCCATAATTGAAGCAAGTTCATCGTGAACGATTTTAATAAATTGCTCACCTGGATTAACACCCTTAATAACTTTTTCACCTAAGGCCTTCTCTTTAACATTATTGATAAAGCTCTTTACGACTTTGAAGTTAACATCAGCTTCTAGTAAAGCCGTCTTTACAACTTTAAGAGTCTCTTCGATATTGCTTTCAGAGATTTTTCCCTTTCCAGAGATATTTTTAAACGCTTCAGCGAATTTGTCACTTAGGTGATCTAACATGATCTTGTCCTTATAAATTTATTCTTTAATTTTGCGTGCTTACATTAGACTATTTATGATGGATAGGCAATCAAGAGGGTCCCTGGTTTTGAAGTCAGCCCCGTAATTATCTGAATTTTCGTAAAACTCAGGGTGATCCCAACACGCTGCAATAGACTTTGCCCCATAAGCCTTTGCTCCACGAATATCTCCGGGACTGTCACCTATCACAACAACCTTTGACTTATCGAAATCACCAACCATTCTTTCAATTCCATCAGGCATTGGTTTAGGAGCATTGTCATCATCAACGCAACTAAAGTCGAGAAAGTACTCAACAACGCCTAAGTCCCTAAGAATAAAAAGAGTTGAACGCCTGTCCCTAGCAGTCCACACGTAGAGTTGATATTCCTTCTTCAATTCATCCAGTAGTTCTTTGATTCCCGGATACAGAAGAAACTGATGTCTTCTTGCTTCATTATTACGATGAACAACCTCTTCCCAAAGTCCGATTAACTCTTTTTGTTTAGCTTCATCTCCTTCAAGCTCAATCCCAAAGTTCTTGGCAAGGCCATAGAGATCTGCAGTGTACTTTTCAATGACCTCTTCCCTCGTTACTTCTCTTTTTAGAGTGATCGACATTACTTCTTTTACACCATCGACGATGGACTCAAATGATGAAATAAGGGTTCCATCACAGTCAAAAACAATATGTCCTCTTGGATTATCTAAAAGTGCCATTTTCTTATCCTTTATATTTCACACCCTCTTGACCAAAATTATCAAGTTAAAGTAAATAAGGGGCATGATAGATACAAATAATCTCACTTTTTCCCCTGGACTTCAACGTAAGATCGATACCCTTATGGAAAGAAGAGAAAAAGTACAAATGGGAGAAATTAGCTTTGACTCAAGACTTCTGCTAGCGCCGATGTCCAGTATTTGTACCGCACCCTATCGACTTCTGATGGAAAAATTAGGTGCTGGTGGTACGGTTAGTGAGCTTATCTCTTGTCATGGAATCAATTATAAGAATGAAAAAACTCTAAAAATGCTTGAAATTCATCCAGAAGAAAAGAATGTTGGAATTCAACTCTTTGGAGAAGACAAAAAAGCAATGGCAAAGGCAGCCTCTGTTGCCTGTGAGAATAATCCAAAATTCATCGATATCAATATGGGTTGCCCCGTTAGAAAAGTTGTTTCTAAAGGTGGTGGTTCGGCCCTCATGAAAGATCCAACAAAGCTTGGTGCTTTCTTTGCTGAAATAAAAAAAGCGATCAATGTTCCACTTACCATCAAAATTAGAACTGGTTGGGATAGTGATTCAATCAACGCACCAGAGATCGTTCACATTGCAAAGAACGAGGGAGTTGAGTTTGTCGCCATTCATGGAAGGACAAGAACTCAGGCCTACAAGGGTTTAGCCAATTGGGAGCTTCTTGAAGAAGTATCGCAAATGAATATCCTACCAATTATTGGAAACGGTGATCTACACTCAGCATTTAAAACTAAAGAAAGGCTTAGACAAACCACTTGTCCTGCTCTCATGCTAGGTCGTGGACCACTTAGAAATCCTTTTATTTTTCTTGAGAGCTTTTTAAGCGACGAAGATAAGATATCATTTAATGCCATGGACACTTTAGAAGTTATTAAAAAATTTCAAGAGTACATGGAAGCCTATACAGATCGAGAGAGAACGATTCTGATCACTCTCAGAAAGAACATTGTCTGGATGGCCCAAGGTTATCCAAATGTTGCCACCTTTAGAAATGAAATCTTCACAGCAAAGGGCATGGATGATACCATGAAAATTACTGAAGACTATTTTTCTTCTATTAATGGGCCAAAAAGAATTGATCATACCAAAACATTTATGGCCGGTGGGCACGGTTAAGGGAGTCGAGATGAAATTATTAATTGCTACGCTTATGACACTTTCAATTTTTGCTAGTCAAGATGCCAAGATACCAGCGGATGCAAAGGTTTGTATTTTAACATTCAATCCTACTGTCTGGGTTGAGCCTAGTGTTGAAAAACTCTCACCGAGCTTTAGTTGTGATGGCAAAGCTTCAAAAATACTGAGAATTGAAACACGAGTTGAGTCAACTGACATAGAATTGAAATTTTCAGACTCCAAGCAAGAAAGAACTGCACAATATATGAAATTCTTAAAAAAAGGCTATAAGATAAATTCAATTCTTTTTAATGGCGTTCAAACTATTTTTACTAAATAATATTTAGGAGAAGTAGTACTTCTCCTTTTATTGCCTTCTTTTTAAGGCGACCCGTACCTAGCCTCTCAATATCATTCACATTCGTAAGTAACTAAAATTGCAACTACTGCTTTCATTCAAGGTTTTTCCCCTTATTTCCGACACGTTTGCTAGGGTAAAGTATATTTATGAGAAAGACTCTAGTTTTAACATTTATTCTCCTCTTTCATGGCATCGTTCATGGGGCGAATCGCTGTGAGCAACTAGGACAAAGTTTAGCAGAAATTACAAAACAACAAGCTGCTATGTTTCCTGCCAAAGGGGGCTTGTCTTTTGAAGAACTTAATAAAGAAGCTGATCGTTTAAAAGCGGAAATCATTATCCTTGAAACCATTAAAGCTGCCAAAGATAATCTCTTTGAAACAGAAGATAAACAAAAGAAAATTTCGAAAATGAAGCCACATCCAGAACTCTATGAAACGCTAGAAAGAGCGAATGAAGACTACCTACAAGCGGCTAATAGTTTTGCAGATCACATTGAAAATATCATTTTACAACATAGTGGTATCCAAATTGAGACAGATGATCTTGTTAATGACCCAGTTAAGAGTAAAAACTTTAACTCTCTGTTAAATCAGTATTTTGAAAAAGAAAGTACAGCTGATCGCGATCAATTAATGAATTCAATTCTTGATGAAGTTCTTGGTGAAAATAAAGAAAAGTATTCTTTAAGCCAAAGAAAAGCTCAAGCACTCGCAATTACCTATAATGAACGACAAGAAGCTATACAATCTGTAGAGTCATCCCAAAATGAACTTGTTAGAAAAGCTATTCAACAAGAGCTTGAACAATTCCAAGAAAAACACAAACTTAAACAAGATATCGAACAAGTCAAACAGACGCTACAAAATGTCAGTAGTAGTTTAACTGATTACTGTTCGAATAAATCAGTTAGAGAGAAGAATTTTTTTACTAGAAAAGGTAACGCTATTACATGTCAGGTACAAATAAAGCACTCTTCAGCGATAGACAGATATCTCTATGTGGACAAAAATAATCAAAACGTCGCACTAAATGCGGAAATAGATAAACTTGAAAACGGAACAGTATTGACAAAACTGGCAAATATTTCAAGAAAATACTGCTCGAATGAATTGAAATGCCAAGCTCACTTCGATACTTTTGGCGATCTCTTCAATGATCAAACAAGAGAAGAACTAGCAAGAGTAGTTAAAAATCATAAAAGAGAAAGACAAGACATACTTGATGGTAAAGTTAATGAAAAAGATGAGGAAGAAATAAAACTCAATGGACTAAAGAATTATCTCTTTCGTAGATTACAAAATGAACTTGGGAACTCGAACGTTAATTTAAAACTAGCAGAAGTTTTCAAAGAAGTCGGGAATAAGTTTAATTGCCCTATTAGCTCATCAAACCTTGACTATAGAAAAATTAAAGAATGTGAACTACCTACTAAAAGAAAATTATCAAATGAAATTAGTGAGAAAACAAAGGCTTTAAAAAATACTCAACAGCTTATAACACAATCTATTAATGAAGCAATAAAAAATCCAAGTTTCAAACAACTTGAGACTTTAAAATTTGCCTCATTTAAAAACTATCAACATAATGGCTGTGACCAAGGACAAATTAAACAGGACCCTTTTGAGCTGCCAACTTGTTCGCGAGAGAATTTTTCTGATACCAATACGATTGATAGCTTTGTTAATAGTCTCCAAAAAGCGCGAGATGCGACGATGGTTTCTTCTTATATTAATGAACTTGGCTATAAGAACTCAAATCAAATTGATAGTGACCTCAATAACTGGAAAAGTACTTATCGCACCCAATGTGGTGATTATCAAAAGGCTATTAGAGCAGATGATGGTTTCAATTGTTTTGGTGAAGATTCTGAACAAGTACCGATGTGTGTAAGCTGTAGCTTAATTAAATCGAGAATGAGCTCTCTTACAAATATCGAACAAAGATCAGATAATGCTTCATATAACAAGCCTGGCTCTCGAAGTAGATCTTATCAATATGACCCTGTTGAAGAAAAAATGGTTGAAGTAAGGGATGCCTCTTATAAAGTCATCCCCCATACTTTCAAATACGCTTTCAGTAATATTAGGGGATTTATGCAGCCAAAGTTTAATACCATCAATCTTAAATCTTCTCTGGTATCTGGGTACTATAACCTCCTAAATGCACAAGTTGGGGCACACTATATGCAAGATGCCCAGCAAGCTTATCAATCTCGTTTACAAGAAAGCCTAAGTGATCCCTACTTTCAATCAGGTTTTTATGGCTACTATCCTGGATACACACCAGTAGGTTTTAGTCTCGATTCCTAGAGAAAACAGATCAACTATTTAGAATAAAGCTAACACGTTTAATTGGCATAAAAGAAAATATTAAGTCTTTTTCAAAAGCAGAAAAGATCAATAAAATCATCGACTTAAGTCTATACCACAATTCTCCATTGTCACCATTTCTCACTTATCTAATATAATTAAATTACTGAAATTATTAACCGATTAGTTATTTGGAGAAGTGTAATTTAAGGATGAAAAGATTATTAACAACCCTATTTATGATCATCACGATGATGGTTTCTTGTACTCCGCAAACCACAAAAGTTGCGACAAGTTCAGATACGTCTAGCTCATCGAGTGATGATGATTCAACAAGTGAAGACTCAAGTTCAGATTCATCATCTGGAAGTTTTGAGGCAACGACTTGGATAAGTTCAGGTGTTGAATCGACATTCCTTACCCTCTCTGCAGACGATACAATCTCTTTTTACATAACTGGTACAGACATCGCTACTCTTGCGGCAGACAATGATGAGTTTCCACAATTATGTATGGTTTTAAACTTTATCGATGACGGAAGAAGTGTTAGACAACAACTTCGATTAAGGGCATCTGTCTTCACAAATCTTAATAACGGAGATGTTTTCTATCGAATTGATACTTCATCTAAAGCAGATAATCTTGCAACATGTAGTGGGAATGCGACTTTAGTTTCAGCTTCAAGACAAGCTCTTGATAATTATGATGAAACGCAAGCGATCTATGGTCTTGATGAAGTTTGTCCAACTTGTACGACGTCAATTACATCAGCAAGTATTGACTTTTACTCGACAACAAATGGAACAATAGGCTCGATTTTAACCAGTGCGGATTTCTTTAGCGGCCTCTCTCTTAATATCTCACCATCAGGAAGCACTAGTGATGATTCTTCTTCACTTGCTTGTTCAGATGTTGCTTGTCAGGCTTCAGACTTCGACTGTTGTTTTGATACTCAATGTGTAGATGACGGTCAACTAAGAAGTAACCCTGATGCGACAAATCTTGTTGCTGCACTTATGGATGTTGCCTCAAATCCACAAAACTTTAAAAGATGGCCAACGGTTTATTATGTTTGTAACACAAATACAGGTTCACCAATTGATCCAGATGATGGAGACGATGACGAAGATACTGATTCATTAATAGATAATGATTACTCTCCAGATGAAATCGACGCGTATATTGCTTCTTTAGAAATTGACGAGGAGGGAAAAATCAATACCGTAAAG
>CAWUIU010000075.1:0-10939 GCA_963922285.1 uncultured Oligoflexia bacterium
CATTGATAGCTGCCTTTTGTATCGACTCAAGGGAAAAGGCCCATCTGCTGTAATCTAGCCATAGAATCATAGGGATAAGGAAAGATCATGCGCTATAAAGGAAGCTGCCATTGCGGCGCCGTTCAATTTGAAGTTGAAGGTGGACATGGAGACCTAGAGGTTTTTACAACGAGACCGGATACTCTCTTTGGTGCTACCTATATGGTTATTGCTCCAGAGCATGACCTGGTTAATAAAATTACAACTGATGAATATAAGCCACAAGTTGCTGACTATTTAAAGAAAACTGAAATGAAATCAGATCTTGAAAGAACTGATCTTAACAAAAATAAGTCAGGTGTTTTCACTGGAGCTTATGCTACAAACCCAGTTAACGGAAAAAGAATTCCTATTTGGGTTGCTGACTACGTTCTTATCTCTTATGGAACTGGTGCTATTATGGCCGTTCCGGGTCACGATGAAAGAGACTGGGAATTTGCTAAGAAATACGATCTGCCAATCGTAGAAGTTTTAAAAGGTGGAGACGTTACTGAGGCAGCATTTACAGGAGATGGTGAGCACGTTAACTCTGACTTCTTAGATGGTCTTGGAAAGCAAGAGGGAATCGACAAAATGATTTCTTGGCTAGAGGAAAAGAATCTTGGAACAAAGAAGACAAATTATAAGTTAAGAGATTGGTTATTTTCTCGTCAAAGATACTGGGGAGAACCATTCCCAATTCTAAAATTTGAAGATGGTACAGTGAGATGTCTCGATGCAGATGAACTTCCTGTTACACTTCCAGAGGTTGAAAAATACGAGCCTTCTGGAACTGGTGAATCTCCACTGGCAACTATTGATGAGTGGCTCTATATCACTGATCCAAAAACAGGAAAGAAAGCAAGAAGAGAAACAAATACAATGCCTCAGTGGGCGGGGTCTTGTTGGTACTACCTAAGATTCATTGATCCAACAAACTCTGAGAAAGCTTGGGATGAAGATCTTGAAAAATATTGGATGCCTGTTGACCTCTACGTTGGCGGAGTTGAACACGCTGTTCTTCACTTACTCTACGCAAGATTCTGGCACAAAGTACTTTTTGATCTAGGACTAGTTTCAACAAAAGAGCCATTTCAAAAGCTTGTTAACCAAGGAATGATTCTTGCTGAAGATGGTGAGAAGATGAGTAAGTCTCGTGGCAACGTCATCAACCCTGACGATATCGTTAGCGAATTTGGAGCAGACTCTTTAAGGATGTATGAAATGTTCATGGGTCCACTGGAAAAAGTTAAGCCATGGCAAACGAAAGGCGTAAAAGGTGTTCATAACTTTATTAGAAAATCTTTTAGTTTTTATGGAAATAAGGAAAACACTTTTGAAGGTGCTGAAACAGATGAAACTGTTCTAAAAACACTTCATAAGACAATTAAAAAAGTTACTGAAGATATTGAGAATATGAGATTCAACACAGGAATTTCAGCAATGATGGTTATGAATAATGAAATCATCAAAAAAGATAGAAAAGTTTCAGTTGATACGGCAAAGACAGTCGCAAAGATTCTTTCACCATATGCTCCTCACGCTGCTGAAGAGATGTGGGCAAACCTTGGTGGAACAACTTCTGTGGCCCTCGAGAGTTGGCCAGCATTTGATGAAGCACTTGCTAAAGATGACTTAATCACAATGGCGATTCAGGTGAATGGTAAAACAAGATCAACTCTTGAAGTACCTGCTGATATTTCAAAAGAGGACTTCTTAGCAAAAGCTAAAGCTGACGAGAAAGTTGCGAAATTCTTAGATGGAACGATCGTTAAAGAGATCTATGTTCCAGGTAGGATCTGCAACATCGTCGTAAAGCCAAACAATTAAAGACTATTTTGTAGTTCTTATTTTGTTTGAGATTTTTATGAAACGAGGAGCTTCAAATGAGACATACAAATAGTATGTCGAATGCAGGAGCTATCTTGTTCAATGAAAATATCAACAAAGGAAGGACTCCCATAAAGAGAGAAAACAAATGAAAAACAAATTCTACTGTACAACAGCAATAGATTATCCTAATGGAAGACCGCACATTGGCCACGCCTATGAGAAGATTGTCACTGATGCTTATTATAGATGGTACAAACTACTAGGATATAACTCTCGTTTCCTAACAGGAACAGACGAGAACGGACAAAAGCTTATTGAGTCAGCAAAAGCTGCAGGCAAAGATACTCTTGAATTTGTTAATGAAAATGTTGAGATTTTTAAAGAGCTTTGCACCAAAGCAAACATTTCTTACGATGACTTCATTAGAACAACTGAAAAAAGACATGAGGATACATGTTCTGATATTTGGAAAAGTCTTGAAGCTAAGAATCTCATTTATCATGGCAGTTATGCCGGTGATTACTGTATTTCATGTGAAACTTTTTATACTGAGCTACAAGCGCCAGATGGAATATGCCCAGAGCACCACAGACCTCTTGAGAGAAAAGAAGAGGAAGGCTTCTTCTTTAAACTGTCCGAATATCAAGATTGGATTATTACATACTTAGAAGAAAATCCAGAATTCATTACTCCAAAGGCAAAGTATAATGAGATCCTCTCTCGTCTTAAAGGCGATGACCTTAGAGATCTTGCTATCTCAAGACCAAATCAAGGCTGGGGCGTTAGAGTTCCGGGCAACGATAACTTTGTTATGTACACATGGTTTGATGCTCTTATCAACTACTACTCTGCTCTTGATGAAAAGACAAAAGAGAACTGGCCAGCTGACCTTCACGTAATCGGAAAAGACATTCTTTGGTTTCACTCAGTTATTTGGCCATGTATACTAAAAGCTGCCGAGATTTCACTTCCAAAACAAGTTTATGTTCACGGAATGGTTCTAGCCGAAGACGGAAAGAAAATGAGCAAGTCCCTTGGTAACGTTGTAGATCCATTTGATATGCTTGAAAAATATCCTACGGACTCTTTTAGATATTACATGCTAAGAAATATCTCAGCTAATGCAGAT
The DNA here is from genome assembly GCA_963922285.1 of uncultured Oligoflexia bacterium. Taxonomy (GTDB): domain Bacteria; phylum Bdellovibrionota; class Bacteriovoracia; order Bacteriovoracales; family Bacteriovoracaceae; genus Halobacteriovorax_A. Next base: position 2,981 of record CAWUIU010000075.1, read on the forward strand.
GGAAAGTTCTCTGAAGACGAATTGGTTACGAAGCATAACTCAGAACTTGGAAACGACTACGGTAACCTTCTTATGAGAATTATTAAGCTAGCACGTAAAGTACTACCTGAGACAACTTTTAAAGCTAATGGCCTCACTCAAGACATAAAGATTGATGAATATCTAAATGAAGCGAAGGTTTTTATGGATAAGAGAGAGCACAACAAGGCTCTTGATAAAATTTGGGAGCTTGTTAATTTTCTTAACCAATATATCAATGACAAAGAGCCTTGGAAGTACAAAAAAGAGCCTGAGCAATTTAGCCAAATTGCCTTTAACTGCTTCTATGGAATTGGAGCTGCGACAATTCTTTTAAGCCCATTTCTACCAGAAGTTAGTCAAAAGGCGTTTACATATCTTGGGACAAATATGGACATTAACAATATCCTTGATTTCGACAAGCATACTTTCGAGCTAAAAAGTCCAGAGGCTCTATTTCCAAAAATCGAATTATAAATTGTGCTGCCCGCGTAATGTGGGCATATTCTCAACTTTCTCTCAATCAACAACTGCCATTTATGAATATAAAAAAATGAATATTTTCATATAGATACAGCCTTATTTCAAAGTCACTCAAAATAATCTCTAGAAACCTTAAGACTTCGTTAGACTAACGAAAGGAAGAGAAATTACTTAGCGGGACGTATTCTATGGTTACACAAAGCACACTTGAGACAACCTTAGAGGGACTAGAATCATTAATCAACAAATATAAGCTGAACAATCATCCTGATGATAAAAGAAAGCTAAAGGTTACTAAAGCCTCTCACTCTGCACTTCGCAAGGTAATTCTAATGATGGAAATAAATGGAGACATTTCATGCATCACACCTATCTCAGATGGTAAGAAGCATGGCTGGATGGTCATTGATTCCAACAACAAAGAAAAAGCCTATTGTGCCTAATCGTCATCGTAAGTATTTCGACAAGGTATATAAATCGGCAAGTGATCACTAACAGTTTCTGATATATAACGATAGTATGTTCGCTCATATGTCTGAGGAGTGAATAACTTTCTTACCATATCCTCTACTTTTTCACTTGTTTTAGGATATCTCTTAACAATCTGACCATTGACCACTGTATATTTTTTCTTGAGTTCTGTCTCATATGCCTTCTTAAGATGCTTCATCTTCTCTCGACCACTCTTCGAATAGTAAATTCTTTCTAACTCTCTATTATTGACAGTCTGAGTATAACCTCTTGTTCCTCTCACTAAGTACTTCTGATTTATCTTTGTACGTGTTGAGCTTTTTAAAAAATTATAAGCTTTTGCTTGTGATGCACACTGGGTTGTTTCATCCTCATTAATCAAAAAGTGATCATAATCATTCTTCAACCCTTCTGTAGGCTTATCGTCTCTATACCTTGAACGAGCCAAACTCGTCTTACTCTCAACCTTAAGTTTGACACCACTATACTTAGACAATAGTTTATTCCAGTATGGATTTCCTGAATTTAAGTTGAAATCTCCCATAATTGGAACATCATTCTCTTTGAATGATTGTTGGTACAGCTTAGAAAACTCAAGAATATGCTTTATTTCTGCAAATCTTGCATATGTTTCTTTCGTGAGTCCGTCTCCAACTTGGTCAATAGAGGTAACACCAAAAGCCGCTTTAAGAATCTTCTTTCTAAGTGAAGAACTCGTCGGTGGTGTAAAAATTGTATGAGTTAAGATTGGAGAGAAATCAAATCTCCCACTTCTAAAACTTGCCATAAACGGAAGTCTAGCCATTAAAGATGAAACATTTTTCCCATAAAAGTTTTCTTCGAACTGAACATAACATGCATAGCTAGATGACTTAGAGACATAATTTTTGCAGTATTCATTTGTTATAGGTTTTACATATTTTGCTCGATAGTAATATCCCGCTAACTCCTTAACTGTTGCTCTCGCAACACCTTCAGAGTTTGGCGTCAGTAATAATGACCATGAAGGATTTAATTTTCTAAGCTCTTTTAAAATTTCGACATAACCTGGTTGCTCATACTGGCGCTTAAGTAATTCGATTCTCTGTGTTCTTTCACTGACAGAAAGCGCCGGATTATCAGAGATTGCCTCAATGGCATTTACTATCAGGTCATTATGTCTTTTCTTCTGACCAACATTTGAAACAAGTTCGACTACACCAACAACATCCCACTTATTAATTATACTGGCTAAAACTGAAATATCTTTAAACTCCGTTTTTGTGGATCCCGCTTGAAAAACATTAAAAGAAGCAATTCGAACGATCTTTCTTGAGAGCGCATTTTGATAATCATAATATTTAGAACTATCAGCATTATAGTGATGATATGGAGTCGAACAATAAATCTTTCCTAGCTTTCCATTTAAAAAGTCTTTCTGTTCAAGACAAGCACCTTTTTCAGAAGCTAAGACTGCTAAATTAGCCATTGCTAATAATATATATAAGAGATTCTTCAAGTAATCCTCATGACAAAGTTTTTTCGTAACGAAAGTCTACTATTTCAGTCATCAATTAACAAATAAATCTAAGGTGTAAGGCACTGAAATTACGTTTCATTTTGTCAAAGTTATATTAAAATTACCTTACAGCTAAATTTTACCTAATGCACTAGACGCAACGTACCGATACAATAAATGTAAACTACATGGATTATGTTTCAGGAGTAGATATGAGAATTTTGAAAAGTTTATTAGTTAGTCTGTTCTTACTAGGCTCAATGTCTAGTTATGCAGTTGGATCAGGTACTGTTAACCTACTTGAAAACCTACTTAAGAATAGCGATGTTATGTTCCAAGGTGTTGCAAAAAGTGGAGCTCCACAAAGCCAACTTCAAAGAAGTACGGCAATTGCAATGGATAATTTCTTTGGTGGAGGTAACTTCTCAATCGCTAAACTAGAAGCAAGAGCTAAAGATAGCGATGTTTCTAAAGCAGACAAAAAGGATTTTAAAAAACTTGTTGACCTACTCTCTGGAGACTCTTCAGACAGAGACGCTGTTATTGAGGCTCATAATTTACTTGTTAATCTTTCACAAAGATATGGTGTAAGAAGATCAGCTAGTAGATGTGTTACTTGTGAAAAAGGTAACTTTCCTGAAAAAGTAACAATGATTCTAATGGATTCGGCTAGCTCAAATGATGAAAAAGCTATTAACTGGATGGCAAAAGCAACAAAAGGTCAAAGTCAAAAAACAATTAGAGATGAGAGACAAACTCAACTAAAAATTCTTGGGGACCTATTTGGTGTAAAAGTTGATCAAAACCTTTCTGTTAGAGCAAAAAGTCAGCATCAAAAGGATGCACTTGATAAGTTAATTGGTTTCGCTAAAACTTATGGGCCTGAACATCACAAGTTTAAATTAGCTAAGAATCTTTTTCTCATTTCTTTAGATTCTAAAGGAAAAGTTAATTTTTTCACTGGTAAGAATGAATTTAGATCACTAGCAGTTCTTGAGGGAGACCTAAGTAATAGACAGGTTAAAGAATGGAATAAGATGACTGATGAAATGCTTGCTCTAATGGAAGAAGACAAGAGCTTAACTAACCATGAAGCTTTCCAAAGAATGCTTGAAAATCGAGCTGAAGTAATCATTAAAAAAGAAGAGCTTGATGCAGATGCTGCTTCAAGTTTAAGAAATAAAGCTAAGCAAGTTGACGATATGAACTGCTTTAGAAGACAGAGCTAACATCAATAAAAAACTCTATGAAATATAGAAAAGGCTCCATCTGGAGCCTTTTTTTATTCAATACTTATAATATTTGATATTCCAAAGTGATCAGAAGCATACACCTCCAAACTCTGCTTTCCAGTATCGATGAGATACTTCTTAGTATACTCTCTTCGACTCTCAATGACTGTAGCGCCACGAACAAAGATATGATCAATCTGAGTACTTGTTCTAGTATCATTTAATTCATTTAAAGTGCAATATGTACAACCTGAATCATTTTGAACATAGTGATTTGAATAACCATAAGAAGAAATGAAGTTAAAAGACTCGACCATCTCATCAAAGATCTCTAAATCATAGCTATCATCAAATCCTGCTCTTCCCGTATTAAAGTCTCCCATAATAAATGTAGGACCTTCTAAACTTTCAGCATGATCCATTAATCTTCTTGCTTGCTCATAGTTTTCCTCATTCCAACTACTGAATTGTCCTGCGTAAGGCGCATCATTTACAAGATTTGCAGTTAAATGTGTACAAAGAACATTACCTACACCTTGAATTTTAGCTGATAGTGCCTGACGACGATTAAGTGTTGAAATATCTGAAAAATCAATAGTCTTAGAAGCGACAATTTCCTTTTTAGAAAGTATTAAAAGACCATTTCCGCCACCATACGAAAACATCGTAGCTCTTTTAAACGGATTAATAACGGCCAAGACGGCTTTAATTGCACTCTTGCCGACTTGAGACATAAGAGCAGCTGCGCACTCACGATTTCTATCCTTTAGTCTCGTTAACGAGTCTTGGCACTTTTCAATTACACAAGATGTAAAATCGTCTCCATCGAGATCCTTACATCTTTTCTGGGTACAAGTTACAAACTTATCCTTACCAAATAACTGACTTACTCTACAGACCGGTTTTTTAGATGCCCTTTGCTGTTCGATTTCCTCAAAGACTGAAAAAGGGTATTCACTAGCGACATGATTTAAAATGGCATCGCGATCTTGCTGCCTCCAAACCTCTTGTAAACAAAGAACATCAGAATCATTGGACTTTAGAATATCCTTAATGATCGGAATTCTCTGCTCAGCATATGGCACATACGTGTGAGCAAGTCCAACATTGAATGTAGTCAATTTAAAAGTTTCACCATAAGTGAATAACGAAATAATACTAAAGATAAAAAATATGGTCCTTTTCATAAAGACCACCATATAATCTTCATTTAGCAAAAGTCTTAAATAGTGTATTTATTGCACACAACTCTTAGACTTAAGTTATTAAAATAGTTCAACTTGCCCTAGATTTTCCTTCATCATTAATGTCTGAAGTGCAGTTACAAGTTTTTCTACTGAAGATAAGTTTGCAGAAGTCATATTATTTCTCATAACTTTGTAAGCAATGAACTCAATTTCTTCTAGATTAAAGAGTTTTTTATGATCAATCATACTAAACCCTACATTCATAATATTCTCCTCTTTAATCGTCTTAGGGTTAAACATCGCTGCTTTTAGTTTTCCCTGATGAAGGCCTCCCTTCGCTGTAAATACATCTAGATTATTTTCTTTTGCTAATTTAAGAAACTTTTCATTCTTTTCTAAAGAATCTTTCAGTGCTTTACCTATTTTCACCTTAAGTCTTCTCATCGTTTCTTCAAGAAGCTCTTTTTCTGGACCATCCATTAGCTCTGCTTCTTTTCTTGCAGAAGAGAAAAGTCCTTTGAAAACTTTAGTACCTTCATCAGCAGCCATAGCCTTGCTTAAGCCTAAGGCCTCTCTTGCCATAACCTTAGAGGATTCTGCAGTTAACCTAGCTCTAGCATTCATGATTTTTCTAACAATAACCGCCTCACCCATTGAATGAATTCCAGGTATTCTCACACCTAAGTGAGGACCACCTTGGATAAAGAGGTACGGGATATCAAGAGGTAATCTCATCGGAGCTTTCACAAATAGATCTGTTAACTCATCTAGGTTTTTTCTTAGGTAGTCTTCAAACTCAGACTCCGGTAAAGTTCTAAGATCATTTTGAATTCTTAAGAACGCATCTTTATTCTTAGCTAAGTTATACGTGTTCTCATACCAAGCAGTTCTGATCCAATTTGTTCCAAGCATATACCCATCATTCTTTGCTTTTAAGTATCTTTCATGCGCTTTTTCGACCCCAGATAGCTTTGTCTCTCCCTTAAGATTCGTTTTTCTAACTCCCGAGAACTTCTTCATTGGAACATCAAACTTCTTCATATATGTATCCATAAATGATTTCATCGAGCGTGGATTCTTCAGGATGTTTTTAAGAGCTTTCACGGCACCATCATCAATGACATCAAAGCTTAAATCTGTTGATGTTTTTGCAACATATGATGATACTCCACCATTAAGTTTCTTAAATTCTTTACTAGCATCAGAAACAAGCTTCTTTAAAGACTTACCATAAGTCACTTCATCAATTTTCTTGAGGTCAACAAGTCTTTTCAACTCTTGAATTTCATCTTGATAGTGAATAATTCTATCCTCAGGAAGTCCTCTTGGGATTTCTTTCATAAGCTTCTCTACTTTACTTCCAGAGAAGAACTCCTTCGCAATTGAAGAATAACTATCAAGCCCTAAAACAATTTTTGCAAGATCAACATCAGCTTCATCTGCAACAATTTTTGCTCCTTCCTTAGCTCTTGCATAAGCTTGCTTTAAACCAAGTTTAGTGCTGTTTTTCATCGTCTCAACAATGATCGATTTTGTAACTTTGGTACTTACTTTAATTCCCTGAAGAGCCATTCCCAACAGAGGAACAATTGATACACCTTCAATAATTGTAAAGATCCATGAACGAGCAAGGGCATCCCATGCATCAGTCGTTGTGAAACCTAGTTCCCCCATAGTATGAGCATTTCGTGCCATAACATCTGCTCGTAATTTCATATTCTTTTCTGACATTGTCACATAAGTTTGAAGAGCAACACCACCGAGTACAACTGCTAAATATACTGGTCCAAATGTTATTCCCATGACTCCAATAAGAAACTTTGAAGCCATTGTCATTCCCATAGGAACGAGGAAAGCACCGACTGCAAATCCCATATTTGCCCATTCTTCAGTTGTCATTGAGTCAATTCTATCCATCAACTCTTCTGGAGCACCTTGTAGACCCATTAATTCATTAATGCGATCCTGGATCTTGATAGTTGACTGAAAAACTTCTTTTAGTTTTTCGTGATCAGTATCATCTGCTTCGCAAAACTTTTCCATAGCACGATAAGTCTCTTCTTTTCGTACTTTTGCCGCTCGAAACATTTCATTCTTATAAAGGAATGATTTTAATATATCATTTACTTCAGAAATTTCCTGACGATAAACTCCCTGCGCTAATTCTTGCTCGACTTCTTCGAAATATCTTTTCTTTTCATCTATTGTATCTGCACTTAAGAAATACTTATATCGTTCTACATTTTCCAATAGTTGCTCATTTTCAGCCTTCGAAAAGAACTCATCCATTTGCTCCTCAACAGCAGGATCAAGGTCTACATTAAGTACATCATCAAGAACATCTTCGAATCCATCTTTATCGATAATTCTAATCTCAGATATTTTAGCAAGACGATCAATAACTCTTTCACCTTCAACTTTTGCAGTTAAAAGTGACTTCGTATTTTTCTTCATATTCTCAAGAACTTTTTTCCATAAGAGTTCTTCATGATCCTCTTCAGCATACTGACTAATATGCTCGACATGAAAAGTTCGATCAAGAAGTAATAACTCTCCAGCTTCTTTTAATCGAGAAATTTGATCACTCAATTTATCTTCAAGATTCAATTGTTTATAATATTCAGAACTATATGAAACTCTTGTTCCTCTTGACGTTTGAATTCTTTGCTTACCAGCATTCTTTTCTTTTGCAGTACTTTTAACAGCACCAGAATGTAAATCCTCTAAGTAGTCCACTGCAAGTAAGTAACCGAGTCTGGCCGTCGCAACATTTTGATCTGCAAACTTCGACTTTAATTTTAATAGATCATATTCATTTGTCTTTGCAGCATTATCTAACAGGTCCGTATGTAAACGATAGAATTTCCATAGACGATAAAGCAACTTGTAGTTTTCATCTAAGGAAATATCTTTGTGATCAAGTTCTGCAAATGGTAAGAAGATCCCATCCATTTGTAGACTATCAATGAACGATCTTAATTGAACAAAGTTCTTATTATCTTTATCACGGCAGATTTTTGCATCATTATTTGAACAAACTTGAAACATTGCCTGTGCATCAATTTTTTGT
>CAWUIU010000076.1:0-10910 GCA_963922285.1 uncultured Oligoflexia bacterium
TTCTTATGTAATATCTGTGAACAAACCAAGGTTTATAAAATCAAAACAGAGTGTATCGATACACTTGGTACAATTTCATTATCCATATTTTTAACCATGGCCCTCATGTCACTAAGACTTTGGGAACTTGTTAATCTTGCTGGTCCAATGCTTCTTATTCTTCTGTGTCAAACTGCTTTTTTAGCCTGTTATACTTACTTTGTAACTTTTAGAGTTATGGGAAAAAACTATGATGCTGCGATTATTGCCGGTGGTCACTGTGGTTTTGGACTTGGAGCAACCCCAACAGCTGTTGCCAATATGGAAGCACTTGTTTCAAAATATGGAGCATCTCCAACAGCATTCCTTGTCGTCCCAATGGTGGGAGCTTTCTTCATCGATATTTCTAATACGCTTATTATTCAACTCTATCTAGCATTACCATTTATCAACTAAGTAGGAGATTACATGAATTTAGTTTTAAATACTTTCTTATCGCTGTTCTTACTTATGAGTATTAGTTGTTCTAAAGGTGATAATAAAGAGCAGCTCAAACAAAAACTTATGGCAAAACTTGAGAGATTTAACCCCTCTCTCTTTACCATCACTGAATTTGCCAAGAGAGGTTCATATACATATGAAAGTAATGGACAAAATTTACTTCTCTACTTTAAAGCACAACTAAAATTAAATAGTGATTATAAATTTAACAACTGGGATCAACTTGGGACGGGATCGCTTATCTCTCTACTCGGTTCAACACCTGCTGGTGTCAAAGGAATTAATCCAAAAGGAAATAAGGCCGGAGATATTCTCACTGTCTATGGCACAAATAACTATATTGATAATAATGGTAATTGGATCGAATCAAATTCCCTAATTATAAATAATGTTAATAATAATGAAGAAGATAAATTTCTATCTGATATTGAAGCGGAGGATAAGCTTGATCAAAAAAGCATGCCACTGCACAAGAAGCAAATAAAACAGATATCAGAACTATCAAAACAAATGCTTAAAAATCCACGAAACTTAAATATTTTCCAAGCAGAAATAAAGAAGGCCATTATTCAAGGTGAAATTCTAGCTGACCTTGATAAGTCATTTGAAGGTATTGCAACTTCAAACTATGGTGGAGAATACTATCAATATGGTAAAGTCATTCAAAAGACTCTTGGCAAAGATTACAAATCCTATGAAACATTTGGTAGCCTTCACAACATTGAACTTGTTAAAAGTGGAAAGGTAAAATTTGGTATAGCCCAGGGAGATCTCTTAGTAAAAGAATTCAACAAGAAGGATGAAAGGTCTGCAATAAGAGGAGTCATGTCACTTTTCCCTGAGGCTATTCAAATCATTACCTTGAAGACCTCTGCAATTAACTCCTTTCTCGATCTAAATGGAAAAAAAGTTAATATTGGATTACCTAAGTCTGGTTCAAATTCGAGCGCTAGGCAGCTATTAAAAAACTTTCCTTCTACTGAGTTAATTGAGAAAGATATCCATATGGCACTTGAAGATTTAAAAAACAGAAAGAATGATGCAGTTATTTTCGTTGGGGCTTATCCATTCTCACCTGTTTTTAAATTCTCTACTCAGATGGACATTAGACTTATTCCACCAACAAAGGAAGTTGTTGGGATAAAAATGAGAATTCCTAAGAATACATATCAAGGGCAAGCAAAAGACTACTATACGTTAGGAACGACGGCAGTTCTATTTACAAGCAAGGAGACAAGTAACAATAATGTCAGCACCCTCCTAAAACATTTGTTTGAGAATCAGTCTCTCCTTTCTCAAAGATTTTCAAGAGCATCTGAATTTTCAAAAGAGAATTGGCGTGTTGGAATTGATTTCGCAGTTCACGATGGTGCTTTAAATTATTTTGAATAAAAAAAGGACAGTGATTAACTCTGTCCTTTTTCACTATATCGATAATTTCTTTATGGTAGTTTAGGTCTTGTTAAGTAGAGTGTTCCATTGATTCCAGATACTGCAACAGTTCCTGATTCAAAATATGGAAAAACAGACCAGACACCTTCAAACGTAGCACTATTTCGACTTGGCATTGTATCTAAGAAACCTGCCTCTGTAATTTTCCCCTTCTCGATATCTTTAAGCGATAAAATTCTTAAGCCAGCGTTGTAATTTCCTTGATAGACGTAGTCCCCTTTTACATACATATTATGATCAATCGCTTTAGTCCCATGAGTATGAATAGCAAAATTACGAGGATTCTCTAAATCAGAAAAGTCCCAGATAAAAGTCTTCGTATTTACTCCAAGTCCTTGTTCATCAAGCTCATCACCTAGTAAGAAGTACTTGTGATCCTCTGTTAACCAACCTTGGTGAGTATACTTAACACCATCATAACTAGCTGCACTGATTTGATAAGGTCGACTCTTATCTGTTACATCGACGATATTAACGGTATCCTCATTACTTGAAACACAAATTTCTTTTCCAAGATAACGAGCATCAGGACCTTTATAAACAACACATTGAACGTCATGAGTATAAGCGTTTCCATGCTTACGAGCACTCTTTGGTAATTCATAAACTCCACGCCCAACACAATTCAAAAATCTTGGAGCTAATGGATTCCTTAGATCCATTATGTGTAATCCTCCATCACAAGTTGATGTGCCAACAGCATAACCATATCCTGTTTCTTCATTTATAAAAATATTATGAGCATTTCCAAAATCACGGTAGCGAAGATCTGCATCTAATTTTTTTACAGATAAGCCATCTAACTCTCTTAATCTGCGCAGATCAACAACTTGCATGCCATGCGACCATGCTTCACTAACAATGTAAGCATAGTGCTTATAAATCTTAACATCTCGCCACGATGAAGATGAAGTCGCTGTTTTAATATCAGCCAGATGAATAGGATTCGTTGGATCAGTTACATCGACAAATGAAGTCTTACTATCAAGTCCCATCATGACGTATTCTTTACCAGTTTGAGGGTCTGTCCATCCCCAAATGTCATTACCATTTCTTGCGCGAACCGCACCACTTCTTAAATCTAGTGCTGATGACAATTTAACATTTTCAGAATTTGCAACTTCAACCTTCTCTGTTACTAACTCTCCTGCATTAATATTAGCACTTAGAATAAGTGATAATAGGATACTAAAACACTTCATAATTACCTCAATATTTTTCTTTCTTCTATTCTCGTAGAAATCGCATGAGATACAACAGATTGTCAGAAGTTTTAAGACCTAAATAACTTTCACACACATTATCCATTCGCTATTATTTTACAACTGGAGAACTTATGAAATCTTTTATTCTGACTTTATTAGTAAGTTTTAATGCCATCGCATCAACTAGTGACTTTAGGTCCCACTACTTTGTTAATGGCAAGAAAGTTGAAGGTATGAACCATATTATGGTGCAACCAGATAAACCAACTCTACTTGAAATGTATTTCACAGATCCAAAGACTGATGAAGTTTATAAAGATTTTAAAATCATGCATGGAAAGTATATGCACATGGTGATCACAAATCGAGATCTCTCAGTTTTTAAACATGTTCACCCTTATTTCGATCCAATCACTGGCCGCTTTGCTATCACAGTAAACATGCCTTATTCTGATCCAGATAACCAAGATGCAACTTCAGCACTTAGTAAACCTGGGATGTACATGGTTATGAGTGATGTCATTGTTAAAGGCATTGGTATGAGAATGGACCATGCGATGGTGATGGTTGCGGGAGAACAAACGAGAACTCCTCTTAACCCAGATAACACTGACGATAATTGGGTGATTACAAAATACTTTAAAAGAGACAACGAAGAAGTTCCTACTTACAAATCAGTCTTTAAACAAACTGCTATAGCTGGTTGCTCTGGGAGTATCGTAAAATTTGAAATCGAAATGTATCACTATAATGGTAGCGAATACATTCCTCTTCTCAATTTTCAACCTTGGCTGAGAGAAGCAGCCCACGCTGTTTGGTTAAGTGAAAACTACATGCGCCATATGCATCACAAAATGCCTTACGCTCATATGCACAGTCCATTTATCTTAGATGATGATGACGATGATACAAATGATCGTGTCTACGATCATATCTTACGATTCAATTACCATGATCAAGAGACTATGCTCGCAGGCCTGCAAAAGATGTGGGTCCAGTTCAAGCACCAAGACAAGATCATGAAAATCCCATTTATTTTTGATTACTATCCTGAAATTAATGAGGATTGTTTATAGTTTTATGAGAGCTATATCGTAGAAACGATATCTGACAGTGTACTTGAAAATGGAGAAAACTTTAAAAAGAGTGAAGGCCTTTTTGAATACTCTTTTGAGCAAGAAGAGATGTAATCATCAATTACTCCATCTTTAGTAAGAAAACAATTATTTGAAATTGCATAAGTTTTAAAAGAATATGAAGCATCAAGCAAATTAAAAAGGCCCGCTAATGCGGACCTTTGAAATATTTAAATTTTAAGCGTATTTTAACATCAGCACAACGTTACCTGCAGGGCTCACCTGCTTCATCAAAGATGCCGCAGGGGCAAGCTCCGACGCTAAAATGCTTACGCATTTTAATCGCGGGCAGGGGCAAATGAAGTCAGATTAATACCATCAACTGCCATCTTGTACTCATCCATACTTGGTGTTCGACCAAGAACACTTGAAAGAACAACTACTGGAGTTGAAGCCAGTAAAGACTCTCCCTTCTTCTCATCAGAGTCTTGAACAACACGTCCTTCAAAAAGTCGAGTTGAAGTCGCCATAACAGTATCACCCTTCTCGGCTTTTTCTTGGTTACCCATACAAAGGTTACAACCTGGTCTTTCAAGATACATGATATTGTCATACTTTGTTCTTGCTGAAGATTTTGGATTTGAATCATCGAATTCAAATCCTGCATACTTCTTAAGAATTTCCCAATCACCTTCAGCTTTAAGCTCGTCGATGATATTGTATGTTGGAGGAGTAACAACGAGAGGAGCTTTAAACTCAACCTTACCGTGTTCCTTCTCAATATTCTTCAGCATGTGTGCGAGGATTTTCATATCACCTTTGTGAACCATACAAGATCCGATAAATCCGAGATCAACGTGCTTTGTCCCTTCATAGTAAGAGATTGGTCTAATTGTATCGTGAGTATATCTTCTTGAAGGATCATCATTATGAACATCTGGATCTGCAATCATTGGCTCAACAATCTTATCTAAATCAACTGTAAACTCAGCTGCATACTTGGCATTCGCATCTGGGCTAAGAGCAGGCTTAGAACCAGACTTAACTTCTTCAATTCTCTTATTTGCTTTATCAACAAGTCCTTGAAGAACTTTCTTATCGTTATCCATACCCTTTTCAAGCATGATCTGAATTCTATCTCTAGCGATTGTTAAAGACTCAATAAGAGTTTCATCATTTGAAATACAAATTGAAGCCTTCGCTTTCATCTCTGCCGTCCAGTCAGTAAATACAAACGCCTGGTCAGCTAGTAATGTACCAATATGAACTTCAATAATTCGACCTTGGAAAACGTTCTCACCATCAAAGTGATCAAGCATCTGTGCTTGAGTCGCGTGAACAACATCTCTAAAGTCCATATGGTCTTTAAGAGTTCCTTTAAAAGTTACTTTGACTGATTCAGGAATTGGCATTGAAGCTTCACCTGTCGCAAGAGCAAGAGCAACTGTACCAGAATCAGCACCAAAAGCTACACCTTTTGACATTCTTGTATGTGAATCACCACCGATTGTTACATCCCAGTCATCAACAGTAATATCGTTAAGAACCTTGTGAATAACGTCTGTCATTGCTGGATATTTCTTCTCAGGTGAACGACCTGTGATAAGACCAAAGTTATTCATGAACTTCATAAGCTTTGGAATATTAGCTTGAGCTTTTGCATCCCACACAGAAGCTGTGTGACAACCTGACTGATATCCAGCATCGACCGTTGGCGCGATAACTGTTGCCGCCATTGACTCAAGCTCCTGCGCCGTCATAAGCCCTGTTGTATCCTGAGATCCAACGATATTTACTTGAACTCTAACGTCACTACCTGCATGTAAAGTCTTACCAGGAGTAGCTCCTAAAACATTTCTATTAAAGATTTTTTCAACAGCAGTTAGGCCTTGTCCTTCATGTGAAATTTCTTTTGAAGGTGCATAAGCAGACTTTAACTCTTGTCCAAGAGCTTTTGCAGCAAAAGTCTGTAACTTCTTTCCAAAGACAACGGCGTAAGATCCACCGGCCTTAATGAACTCCATCTTTCTATCTGTAAGAGAAGAAGACATATCGATAAGTTCTTTATCACCATTGTAAAGCTTCTTTGTCTTTGTATTAATTGTTAGAACCGTTCCTGTATCAACAGAGTAAACTTGTTCTAGTACTGGATCACCGTTTGCATCTTCAACAGTGTTTCCATTTTCATCTTTTTTCTTCTTCCAGTTCTTAAGATCAATTCCGATACCACCAGTAACATCAACAGTTGTTAAGAAGATTGGTGAAATACCATTTGTCCCAGCAACGATTGGAGCAATATTAATAAAAGGTACATATGGAGAAGCTTGCTTTCCTGTCCAAAGTGCTACGTTGTTAACACCTGACATTCTTGAAGAACCAACTCCCATTGTCCCCTTTTCAGCAACAAGCATTACTCTTGCATCTTTATGCTTTGCTTGAAGTTCTCTGATTTCTTTTTGCGCTTCAGGAGAGATTAAACACTGTCCGTGTAATTCTCTATCTGATCTTGAGTGCGCTTGATTTCCTGGAGATAAGAGGTCTGTTGAGATATCCCCTGTTCCTGCAACATAAGTTACAATTTTAATCTCTTCATCAACTTCTGGAAGATTTGTAAAGAACTCAGCTTTTGCATAACTTTCAAGAATATCTTTCGCGATAGCATTTCCACCATCGTATGCGTCTTTAAGTCTGGCCATATCGGCGTCATATAAGAATACTTGTGTCTTTAAAACAGCTGCAGCTTCTTTAGCAATTGTCTCATCTGATCCAAGAGCAAGGCTAAGTAGTGCATCCATTGAAGGACCACCTTTCATATGAGAAAGAAGCTCAAATGCAAATTCTTTATTTATCTCAGCAACAGTTTCATTTCCAAGAATGATCTCTTTTAAGAATTTTGACTTAACGTCTGCCGCACTCGTCGTTCCTGGGACCGTGTTATAAATGAAGAATTTCAATGAATCTTCGCGATGCTCATTCTCAGTATCTTTAATCTGGGCAATAACCTCTGATAGAAGATCAGCATCTTCAATTGGCTTTGGCTTTAAGTTTTGCGTTTTACGCTCTTCAATTTCTTTTAAATAATTTGTGTACAAACTCATAGAATTTCCTATGTTAACTGCGAGACGCAGTGCTTAATTTTCCGTGACTATAATGGCCAATTTTATCATATTAAAAGCAAGCTATAAATAGATAATTAGTATCATAGACCTCGTTGACGCATAACAAACAGGAGATTTAACTAAATTTTGCATTTAGCGTCATTCCTTATTGCAAGAGACTTGCACTAAGTGCAAGTTAATGAAAGAAAAATTTAGCCCACAATCTTTTTAGCGGCCTTATAATAAATTTACTAAAAAACATTATACCAAGGATGGTTTATGAAAAAATTTCTATTTATGGGAGCATTACTCCTATCTTCTGCAACTTATTCAAAAAGCTTTTTCGTTAAACTTAATAACTATAAGTCACTGGATAACTTGACCACTTCTAAGAATTTAAGCAAGGATATCTTTAGTCTTAGAGCCGTAAAAACAAGTCTTGCACCATTTGCTGTTATCGATTCTTCATTAAGTGCTGATGAATTAAAAGCAGAACTTGAAAAAAACAATCTTTCAGTAGCGTTTGTTGAATCAAATGAAATCGATGCGAAAATGATCGACTATAAGCCAGTTGATGCTAAGTACTCTACTCAGTGGGGACTTAATGGAAACTATGGAATAAATTCTGAAACAGCATGGAACTCACAAAGAGGAGACAAGGATCTCGTTCTTGCAGTTGTTGACTCTGGAATTGACATCCTTCACCCAGATCTAAAAGATAATCTTTGGGTTAATGAGGCAGAACTAAATGGTGAGGAAGGTGTTGACGATGATGGAAATGGATTCATTGATGATATTCATGGAATCAACGCTTTTGATAATAATGGTAACCCAATGGATGGTAACGGACATGGTACTCACTGTGCAGGTGTTATCGGTGCATCACATGATGAAGTTGGAATCGCAGGTGTTATGGCCAACGTAAAAATGATGGGTGTAAAAATCTTTACTGATGCAGGAAAAACATCTGTTGAAGCAATCGTTAGAGGAATTGATTACGCTGTTCAAAATGGAGCAAAGGTAATGTCAAACTCTTGGGGTGGATCTCAAGCATCTGAAGGTATAAAAGAAGCGATTAGAGCAGCCGGTGAAGCTGGAATTCTTTTCGTAGCTGCTGCTGGAAATGGTAACTTTCTTGGTTGGGGTTATGATACAGATAACAAAAAAGTATACCCAGCTGGATACGATATGGATCACATCTTAGCAGTTGGTTCAATAACTTCAAGTGGTGCAAGATCAACTTTTTCTAACTACGGTAAAAAGAGTGTTGATATCTTCGCTCCAGGAAGCAACATCTACTCTACTTATAAAGGTCAAAGTTATAAGTCACTTTCAGGAACTTCAATGGCAACACCACATGTTTCAGGTGTAGCTGGTCTCGTTGCTTCTGAATACCCAGGTGCTGATGCAATTGAAATTAAAAGAAGAATTTTAAATGGTGTTAGAAAGATGTCTGCATTCGAAAACAATTCTGTTTCTGGTGGTATCCTAGATGCTCCAGGATCCCTCGGACTTTAATTACTAAGTCTGGTTATATCAAAAAAGAAAGCCTCCATATCATATTGGAGGCTTTTTTATTTCTAACAACTAATTTTTAAATAATAAATCAGTCCGTTATCGTCTTCAGGAGAAGATAATTCAAACTCTTTTGATTCTCCATATTTCCTTCTTAATCTCATTCTAAACGATTCTGTTCCATGATTTGGCAAGAACTCAGGATCAGCTCCTAACTCAAGAAGAATCTTATTGACCTCTTCAGCTGAAAGCTTTTCAAATTCAACCTTAATGAAGGCTTCTTCATACCAGATATACCCTCTTTGAGTACCAACTTCTCTTTGCGAGGTAATCCCTTTAACCTTTAGTTTTATATTTTTAATCTTGAAAGGAAGATATTCTGATACTTCAACTTTTTTTGAAATCGTATTTTGAAAAAAACGCATATTCAACTTCCTTCGCTCCTTTACGCCGATCGTAAAGTACAAACGATGAGGAAGACTCTCTAATTCCATTGTATAACTCTCTCTCATCGCTGAAATTGAACATGACTCAGAGTAGCCAGCATTGAAGTAGGCTGCATATGATGTCGAAGTTAGTAAAATAAATAAAGTAACAAGTAAACCTTTCATAATCTCTCCTTTTCTAAGATAAGTTGTTGTGTAACGCGTTTTAGCAGAAGGCTACACTCTGTACAACAGAAGAAATTCCTAAGTGTTTCCCTGAAAAAAACAGATAAATTTTATATAGATTGAAGAACTTCATTTATTTGAGAGAAAACCCGAGGCCCAAGAGTTTCCCTTATCTTTGGGGCAATATATAGGTTTCCGTAGATAGTGGTTCTTATTTGACATTCGAGACGGTACTTCTCTTTAAGCATAAGTGGACACTCATATTGCGCATGCATTAGCTCCACAGATTGAAACATGAAATTTTGACCATCTTGGACAATACCCAATAGAGCGTTAAATACTCGATCTATAATTTTTTGTTCTGCTACAGCACGATATACTTCTTTAAGTCCTCTGATTTTTAATAAAGTAGAATTGAGCCCTTGAAGACTACTTTCTTCGGCTTGTACATACTTATCAAAAGTAGCAATAAAGTTTTCATACGCTTTGAAGCAGCTCTTTTTAGTAAAGCTCTTCATACTAAAGTCCGTAATATTCGGCAGTTTTGTACTCAGATGATTAATATTATACATATAAGGAGTAAAGTCCTTACGTAAAGAATCTTTCTTTCCACGACACTTTTCATAGTTTTTAGACCTTAAGACACTATTTATGTCACTCAGCAGCTCATCCTCATCACTACGATATTCATAGTACTCTTTTACGAGTAAATCTGTATATGTCACTAAACTTCTAAGTTCTGAGCGCAGTCCACTACATCGACGAGAGATAATGTTGACCTGTTTATCATCTTTAACAAGATAAACCTGAGAATATATCTTTCTATTTTTAATTTTTAGAACATCAATATATTCGTCATCTCCAAGGTTAAATTTTCCAACATAAGACCCCAAGGTTGAAGAGTACTCATAATAAGTAGAAGTAAAGTTCTTAGGAAGAGAGTTTTTAAGTCCCGAGAAGTTATAAACATCTTTATTAGTATAATAATTATCATTCAGGAGAGAGATTTCTTCACAAGAGAAAGTTGCATACTCTTTCACTTCATTAAATATATCTTGAAATGAGTTTTTCACCTCAGAAAAAGCAGAAAAAACATCAGACTTTATTTTTGACATTTGTCTTTTTCCAACAGATTTAAAACTTCTATTGAGATCTAGCAAGCGAGAAGAGATATAGCTCTGATCCCACTCTAAACCTAGTAGTCCTAAATACTCATGAAAGACAAGAGTTTCTTTCACGTCATACGTATCAATTTCTCCAAAACAAACTCTATCGATTTCAACGACTTGTTCATCATAATAGTTCAAAGCACATTTTACTTCAAAATCATTATGTAAATTAAAATACTCTTGTCTTAGATTTTGCGCTTCTGGATTATCAGCAAACTCTAAGCCTCTTATATACGCATCATTAATAACTTGCTCTAAATCATCCACTAAGAATTCTGAAAAAAAGTTTTCATTAACAGATCTG
>CAWUIU010000077.1:0-10880 GCA_963922285.1 uncultured Oligoflexia bacterium
AGGTTCTGATAGTGGTTCTTTTCCTGGATTATTCTTTGCTTCTTTAAACTCTGAGTCCCAACAAATTGTTGGCATATTTCTATTGAGATCAACCCCGTGTGAATTTACACGAGATGAAGAACGGTAGCCATCAATATTAAGAATTGGAATAATGACGATAGGTAAATTTACTTTCTCATTCTCTTCAAGCCACTTATGTAATTCATTTGCGACGTAAACACCTTCAACTTCATCTCCATGAACGCCGCCCATGAGATAGATGTACTTTTCTGCATTCTTATCACTTACATAGGAAAGGATTTCGTTACCTTCAACGGTTGTTCCAGATCTTAATTTTGATAGTTGCATAGGGTATTTCCGATTAATTCTCTAACTTGTAAATCGCACATTGGCCCTTTGTCTCTTCAACTTCAATCTCAAGTGATTTGAAGCTAAAGTTAAAACGAGCTTTAGTTAATTCATTTATCTCGTTAGCAAGGTAGATTGCTAAGCGTTCTGCTGATGTATTTGGTAGGGGAAGAATAAGAACGTCTTGTTTTGGGAATGAAAAGAAGCTACCATCTTTTGGTGTAACCTCGTAATTTGCTTCCTTTGAATCGATTCTCAAATTTGGATTTTCACTTGGAAGAAGTAGTTTATGATCAAGGCTATCACAAACTTCACGCACGATTGGCTTAATATCAAGAAAATCAAAAACCATGTCTCCTTCTAAATCAAGGGCATCACCCTTTAAAGAAACACGATAATTATGGCCGTGTAGAGGCTCTCTTGTTCCATCTTTAAAAATTAAGAAATGGCTACAAGCAAAATTAAAGTACTCTTTATAAACTTTTATTGCATATTTCATATGACACCCTATTAATAGTGATGAATAATAGTCATATAATTTAAATTTGTCGATAATGAACAGAATAAGAAATAATAAAAAGAGATTGATATAATGAAAAAGAAGACACTCTTTAATGCGTTGAGTTATTTATCAAAGATTGCTGAAACTGAAGCGCAAATAGATTCTATTGCCATTCTTAGAACACTTACTGAATCTATTGAGGAAGAAGCTAATGACTCTAAAAGTGATGGTTTTCCACTTCCTAATGAGGCTGTAAGTGATAATGCTTTTACTGTCTATAGTGACGGAGCGTGTCGAGGCAATCCTGGACCTGGTGCTTGGGCCAGTATGGGACAGGATCTGACTGGAAAAGTCATTTTCGAAAAATCCGGTGTTGATGTTAATTCAACCAATAACCGTATGGAGCTTGATGGAGCTTACTATGCTCTAGAAGCACTTTTTCAACACTTTGATGAAGAGGGAATAGAGGATCAACAACTCGTTTATCTTTACAGTGATTCAAAATATGTGGTTGATGGGATTTTAAAGTGGGCACCAGGTTGGAAAAGAAGAGGCTGGAAAAAAGCTGATGGTAAGCAGCCTGAAAACGTTGATCGTTGGAAGCGCCTTGAGTCCATTGTTCAGGGACGAAACGTGATGTTCTATTGGGTTAGAGGTCATGCCGGTCATCCTCAAAATGAAAGATGTGACTTATTGGCCAATCAAGCATTAGATGAGTCAGGTTTTTAGGCTTGTCAGATTTTATTACTCTGGTTAACCTATTATAGATTTATTTATGGATTAATATAATTAAAGACAAAGGAAAGTCGAATGAAGAAAATTCTATTGGCCCTAACGGGCGCTACTCTTTTAGTTTCTTGTAATCAAAAGGGTGCAACATCAAATCAAAAAATTGAAACTGAAGACGATAAAATCTTTTACTCTGTAGGTTACTTATACGGAAAGAGATTTGCTGAATTCAAACTAACTGATCGTGAAAAGGCAGCTCTAGCTACAGGTGTTAATGAAGGTATTAACGGTACTGCTGAGCAAGTTAAGACGATGGAATTTGCAATGAAATTCAAAGATATCGTAACAAAGAAAATGGAGTCTAAGTCTAAGGGCGAAATTGAAAAAGGTAAGAAGTTTCTTGATAACTTTGTTGCAAAAGAGGGTGGTAAAAAGACTGCTTCAGGACTTGCTTATAAGATCATCACTCCAGGTGCAGATCCAAAGCCTGCTGCAACAGACACTGTAAAGGTACACTACAAAGGTACTTTAATTGATGGCAAAGAATTTGATTCATCTTACAAGAGAAATAAGCCAATTGAATTTCCATTAAATAGAGTTATCAAAGGTTGGACTGAAGGTATGCAGCTCATTGGTAAAGGTGGAAAGATAAAGCTTGTTATCCCAAGTGAGCTTGGTTATGGTGCGACTGGTGCACCTCCAACAATCCCAGGTGGTGCTACTCTTGTTTTCGAAGTTGAGCTAATCGACATCGTTACAAAAAAATAAATCACAAAGTTAATCACTTCGCAAGGCCACTTATGTGGCCTTTTTTTGTACATATTCTGTATAAAAACATATTCGCCTATTGTAATTAGCCAGGTATAATTTGTAGATGAATAGCCTAATAAATTACTTCTCAAAAAAACACCTTCTGGTAAACGTTATCTTCTTTGGACTTTTAATACTCGCAGTCTTTGCTTGGAAGCATATTGGAAAGGAAGAGTTACCAGAGTTCGAAAGTAATTGGGTGCGAGTTTCAACTTATTATCCAGGAGCCTCCCCAGAGGATGTCGAACTTCTTGTCACTAAGCCCATCGAAGATGAGTTAAAGAGTGTAAGTGGTCTTGAGCAAGTTACTTCAACTTCTAGTGTAGGAAGCTCTTCTATTCGTATTGTTCTTGATGATGATTATCCTAATAAATCTGATGTTATGGATGATTTAAAGGATGCTGTCTATCGTGCGAATCTTCCGACAGATGTTCGTGATCTTCCTAATATTCGTCAATTTAAAAGTTCTGAAAAGGCAATCCTTGATGTCGGGTTTTATCTAAAAGGTAAGAGAACATTAAATGCTGATGATCGTGCCCTATTACAACAGTATATGACCACATTTATTAATCAGGTTAAGTCTCTTCCGCGATTAAGTGATGTGGATGAGAGGTATTATATAAAGCCTGAATTGCAGATACTCGTTGACCAAAGAAAGAGTGATGAATATGAAATTCCTCTTACGCTCGTTGCTTCGCAAATTCGTGAAAATAACTTAAGAGCGCCAATTGGCTCTTTAAGTGATAAGCGAGAAAGTCGAGTGAGTTTAATAAATGAATACGAGGAAAAAGAAACTCTCGATAATCTCGTTGTTAGAGGTAATTATGGCAATAGCTCTATTAAGTTATCTGAAATTGCACAAGTGAAGAACGGCTTTGCACGAACAACTTCGATTTTTAAAATAAATGGTCATGAAGGTCTCTTCATGAGTGTTAAGAAGTCAATTGCTTCAGATATTATTTCTGCGCAAAAAGAGTTAAAGAGCTTCATAAAGAAATTTGAAAACGCAAATAAAGATAATCTTGGTATTGTGTTGATGGATGACGAATCGTTTGCCGTTAGAAATCGTCTAGAGATCGTTTCATCTAATGCGATTTTGGGCTTCTTTCTTATTATCATTGTATTGTTAATTTTTATGGACTTTAAATCTAGCTTTTGGGTGGCCATGGGGATTCCATTTTGTGCTGCTTTTACTCTCATAATCGCAGGGATAGTTGGTTATACGATTAATAACATGACCTTAGCGGGGATGATCATTGTCTTAGGGATTGTCGTTGATGACGCCATTATTATTGCAGAAAATATAGCTCGGCATCGTGAAGAGGGGATGCCCATTGAAAAAGCCGCTGTGGTTGGCGCCAAAGAAGTCTTTAAACCAATTCTTGCAAGTATCATTACAACTTGTGTAGCCTTTGTTCCTCTGATTTTCTTTGAAGGTTTTTTTGGGAAACTAGTGGCCTATATTCCACTTGTGGTTATTTTAATGTTAGTTGCCTCTTTGTTTGAATCTATCTTTTTGCTTCCAAGTCATTTATCTACAAAGAAAAGTGTGCTCGACCGCTTCATGCCAGCCGAGGGAAAGAAGAATTGGTTTCATCGTTATGAAAGAAAGTACGAGACCTTTTTAAACAGTGCCCTTAGATTTCGTCTGCCAATTCTCGTCTTATTCATTTGTATTCTTGGCTCTAGTGTTTATATTTTTAAATCTAATATGCGTTTTGTAATGTTTCCAAGAGAGGAAAGTCAGGAAGTCATTGTTAGGGTAAATACTAAGAAGGGAACATTAAAAGATGAAACAGCAAAACTAATTCAACCAATAGAGGATATGTTTGTTAATGATAAAGCTAATGTCGTTGGAGTTAGAGCAACTATCGCTCAGTCCAGACGTGGTGGACAAGTTAGAGAGAATCAAGCTTCAATTTTAGTCGAAGTATTTCCTGCCGATCAAAGAGATATTCCATTAAATAAACTTATAGAGACTTGGGAAGATAAATCTAAAGCCTTTGAAGGGATTGAGTCAGTAAAATTTTTAAAAGGTCGCTGGGGTCATAGCTCTGGATCAGCCATTGAACTTCAGATTCAGGAAAATAATGATCAAAAGCGTAAGGCAGTCAGTGAAAAGTTAAAAACTGCTCTTCAGTCATTTCCAAATATTAAAAATGTAGAAATTGAAAAGCCAATATTAAAAGATGAATATATCTTTTCATTAAAACAAGAACAGCTGGTTCGATTAAATGTTAGTCCTTCTAAGGTGTCATCGACGTTGCGATCCTTTGTTGAGGGATCAATTCTTTATTCCATTAATAAAGGCGATGAAGAGATTGATGTAAGAATAACTGTTGATAACGAGAGTAAGTCAAATATTGATAATATAAAGCGCTTAAGGGTTGAAAATAATAGTGGTCAACTTATTCGTATCATGGACTTGGTGAATTTAGAGAAATTATCAAAGCCAACAAGTATTGTAAGAACTGATTATAAGAGATCGGTGATGCTCTATGCTGACATTGATGAGAAGTCGGAAGTTACACCACTTGAAGTTGCCGAGAAGTTAGAAGAAGAAGTCTTTCCAGGTATTCAAAAAGAATTCAATACCACTATCTTGCAGTTTAAAGGGGAAATTGAAGATTCAAGAGAAAGTCAGGGGGAGTTTTTACAATCTATTTTCATTGTTATTGTTATGATCTTTATGATTTTAGTTGTTATGTTTAATTCACTTTTAAAACCACTCTTAATTTTAGGAATCGTTCCCTTTGGTTTAAGTGGAGTTATTTTTACTCTGTATTTTCATGGTATGAGTGTTTATGGTTTCTTTGCGGCAATTGGTGCCCTGGGAATGATTGGTGTTGTTATCAATGATGCTATTGTTATGATAGATAAGATTGAAAGTTCAATTAAACAAAATGAAAGTGGTTATTCAACTATTGCTAAAATCGCTTCTACTAGACTAAGACCGATTATATTAACCACATTAACAACAGTAATCGGAATTTTACCAACGGCATATGGTGTTGCTGGGCATGATTCAATTTTAGCTGAAATGATGTTAACGATGGGTTGGGGTCTTTTCTTTGGCACTTTAATTACCTTGCTCTTAATTCCAATTATCTATTCATTTACGATTAAATCAGAATTGCAGGCCTAGATTAGCGCCGATAAGAGTTGAGTTCGTTTGCGTTTCACCGCCGGATTCAAAACTCTCGTCAGCACTCATTGATTCGAAGAAAACTTCTGTGAGAAGATCAACGTTCTTGGTCCAAGGATATTCGATTCCTAGCTTCACAGATGGAAGAAGTGTTACCATTCCGCTTTTATTTTCATCACCAATTGAAGTGGTACTGAATCCAATTCCAAGATCAATGGCAAGGTAAGGAACAGTTTTATACTGCCAGATTTCATAAATTTTAGCGGTGAAACCAGCTGTTAAAAAGAATCTTGAAGAGTCTTCATTGACCGCAGGACTAGTTTCAACATAGCTTTCAGAATTGTATCTCGCTCCAAGTTGATAAAAGAAGTTCTTATTGTAGGGCTTGAGATAACGAGCATCAAATTTAAGTCCCGTTCTTGTTCCATCTGATGAATCTACTTCAGTAGTTGATTCGTTTAAAGACGTGAAACTACCAAAAGTTATATGAACTTTAGGCTTAAAGTATTCTTCTTCTTTTTTCTCATCAGTATCAATCTCTAGTTTTTGTCTTTCTTTTTGCAACGTAAGTCGATAATTTTCATCACCTATGAGACGAGGAATTTCAGACCAAACTTTTTCAACAGAATAGGAGAGATTGATAATATCACCATTAGTGAAAGGGACCGTTGATCCACGATCAATCGGAATCCACTGGGAAAATTCTCGATTTACTGCTACGGCCTTGGCCACAAAGGAAGTGCTATTGGTTGAAAAAAGAGACTTCTGACCACGAAAGATTTGATCCTTCTTGCCTTTACGAATAACAAAGCTTGTTTTGTCTGTTGAAACTTTTTGGATAATAACAAGGTTATGATTCTCTTTTTCCTTTCTAGCTTGCGAAAAGACTAAAGATTGAAAAAGAATGGCGCAAACGATTAACCTAATCATTAAGTCTATTATGACAATTTTTACGGTTTTGGCATAGTCTGACGATTTTGCCGATAATTTTACATCTAAGGATAGTCTTGTTTAGCACTCGGGTACATTGAAGTATTGTTTTAAAACTGATCCATTAAATTGGTGTCAGTTAGCATTTCAAAAATGAATTTTCTCCTTTAAACCATTGTTAACAGTCAACTTATAGCAATGTGTATGACATTTTACATACATGATTTATCACTGCCCAGAAAACTAACTACAATTCGTATACAAAAAAACATGTCATTAAAGATGGAACCTTTAAAAGAAAGAATGATTGCACTTAATACAAGTTAATACCTTTTAATTGTTTTTACAATTTAGATTATCTCAAAATAAAAGCAACACCAATATAATGGATCAGTTTTAAATGTTTTTAATGAGCACACCGCTTATGTGTTCAGTGACAATATTTTGACCCTCGATGTGAACAGACTCGATTGAGCTAATCGTAGCCGGTGTTGTTTCATAAAGGTTTATCGCTTCAATCTGTTTTTTAAAGAAGACACGATCTTTAAGAATAACGGCCTCAAGACGATGAAGTGGAATCGTTTTTCCTGCTCCCGTTAGTTCACCTTTAAGTAATTTAAAACCTCTCTTATCTAGAACCTGTTGGGTAAGTCCTTGCTGAGAGAGTATAATTTCTGGACTCGTATTTTTTAGTGTATCACTTCCATGAGATACAAAAGAGATGAGCATAGTGATAATAATTAATGCTTTCATTGTAGAATTCTCCTTTGATCTTCTTCTTGGCCATCATTTGGCAAGAGTGTTTCTGATAGGTTGATTGAGAAGTATGGTGTTGAGCCATGATTCTCTTCGTTAGACATGATTTTATGTATTTTTACAGCAGCATTTCTGTGAATATCTTTAATAAGTTTGATTGCTTCTGTATTTAGAGATTCAGATTGTGAGTAGAAGAGGTTCTTTTTTAAATTCAACTCTTCTGGTTTATATAAACTCACAAGATGTGGAAGATGTCTCTTTGCAGTTTCAAGGGTGAGAGAAAAGTTCTTCTTTACTGCATGAAAGTAATGACCATTTTCTTTAAGTAATCCCTTCTTACACAATTCTTCTAAGACTTTAAGTCCTGTAACACCATAAAGAGATTGCACTTCCATTTTTGTTGTCCCACTATGATGAGATGCTAGTTTATAAATTATGTAACTCGTGTGATCCTGTAAGGATTCTTCAATTTCTTCAGTTGTTGAATAAGAAATACTCTCTTCAATAAATTGGCCAAAGCATTCATTAAGTCTTTCACCAATGGGACCATCTGTGTTGTGTAGAACTCCACTTAAACTTTTTTCTTTTTTGAGATAGCTTACGAGATTAAGGATTACATGTGGTGCAGGCTCACTTGAATTAGCGGAGTTCATAATTCTTCTAAGAGTCGTACCACTGACGCTGGCCCGCTTGGATATGGCGTTTAGGGATAGGTTTGGATGCATTTCTAAATGCAAACCGACCATATTCTTTAGCTGTTCAACAACAGTGCTGGACTTATCCAAATTATTCCCTCCGTATATTTCAATTTGAAGGAGGAAGATTAAAAAGTAAAAAATGTGCAATTTAAAAAAATCTAACATGTTAGTTTTCATTGTGTTTTTATCGAGTTTACAAACGTTTATCTATTTTCTTACATCAAATTCGCTCATTAGTGTCAGTATGACTCTATGTAATCTACCTTCTTGGACTTCTGGTCCTTGTCGTACGATCTCTATTTGGTAAGATGCATCGACCACCAATAAAACGTCCTCCGCGATTTTCACAGATTCTTTTTACTCTTAAATAGCGATTAGCTGTGCTATTGTTATTTTGATCTGAACATTTTTCGAGATTAAGTACTACATTCATCTGACCGGCTACATCACTTGTATCAATAGCAAAGTAACCAAATGAACCTAGTGCTAGATGGTGTTGATGCATATAGAGAGTAGAGGTATTTCTCAGCTTAAAAGTTACTTTTTCTTCCTTTGTTGTACACTTTGTTAAGTCTTTGAACTGAACATTTTTATCAAGAAAGATATCTTCATCTTTTTCACCCATCCACATTTTATAAATGAGCTTCTTATTGACCCTTCCTCTTCCTGCATTTAAGAATCCTCCTCTTTCTAAAAGAGTACTTTCAAATTTTGCGCTGACACCTTGATCTAGAACAAGAGCTCCACGAACATCATAAGAAAGATCCATATTTGTAACTTTGTAGCCCTTAGGAATGATTGCCGAGAATTTTATGGTACAAACTTTAATGTTCTTATTCTTATCTGCACGAGTTCCTTCTTCATTAGGTAATTCACTTACAAACTCATCAAACAGAATACTAAGAATTGATTGATCAGGAGCAAAAACAGTATCAAATGTTCCCGTCTGACAAGCTGTCCCTTTCATCGATACTTCTGAAAATCTTATGGTTTCACTCTCAGCATAGGCATTAAAAGTTAATAGTAGTAATAGTGTTAGTAATTTCATTTTCTCCTCCTTATATGGAATTTTTATAAGGAACTTTTTCAAAAAAATCATAATTTTTAACACTGTTGACTAATAAATTGCGCCACCTGGTTAAATCTAAATGTATTTGTGAAATAGTTTCACCAGGTGGCTAAGTTAAGTGCAAAAGTGTTGTTTTTTTCTTCACAAAAAGTTTGCAAAAGTTTTTATTAGTTTCATCAAAACAAATTCTCAAATGATTGAGAAGCTAGGGAGGAAAAATGAAAATTAACGTGAAAACTATTTTAAAGTCGGCATTGGTAGCATCACTATTAACAAGCTCTTTTGCTTTTGATGATATTCAATTAGGTGAACCAGGATATGGTGGAACAGGTTGTCCTGCCGGAACTGCTTCGACTACTTTAAGTCCAGATAATAAATCTCTGAGTATCATCTTTGATGACTTTATGGTCGAAGCAGGTGATTCAGTTGGAAAGAGAATGAATCGTAAGTCTTGTAGCATAGCCATCCCAGTACATGTTCCACAGGGGATGAGTGTGTCTGTTGTTGATGTTGATTACCGTGGATATGTCTCTGTACCAAGAGGTGGAATGGCCAGATTTTCTGCAGAATACTTCTTTGCCGGTCAAAGAGGGCCTAGATTCACAAAGAATTTTAGAGGTGAGTTTGACGATGATTACTTCTTTGAAAACACACTAGGTTTATATGGAATGGTTTGGTCACCATGTGGAGCTGATGTGAATTTAAGAGTAAACGCTTCTATGCTTGCTAAATCAAATCGTTATTATGATGATGCACTTGCGACTGTGGATTCCGCTGACTTTTCTGCAGGACTTGTATATCACTTACAGTGGAAAAGATGTTACTAAACTAGATTTTCACTTTATCTGTTTGTTAAGGGCTCTCATAAGAGGGCCCTTTTTTATTTCTTTCTTGTATTATGAAAACTTCTTCTTATCAACCCATTCAAGTTGGATATACTTTTGTGATTGTGAAAAGCCAATTGATTCATAGATTGTAGCTGCGTGATAGTCTTCATCTGCCTGCATTATTAGAGTTGTAATATTCTCTTTTTCAAGCATCAATTTAGAAACTGTATATACTAGAGTACTACAAGCACCTCGTCTTCGATGATTTCGATGGGTCGAGACATTATTAAATCTAACATCTTTTTCATGCCAATAAACACCTAGGTCAGCTATTAAAACTCCCTCTAGATAGGCACCATATCTTTGGCCTATGCCCTTTTCGACTATCTTTTTAAAACTCTGGAGTTCATCTTGTAAGAACTTCCTTTGCTGTTCATCTGTTCCATAGCCCCAATCAGGTGTAAAGTGAACATCAATGAGCTCATGCCATTGAGAATCTATGATAGGTTTAACTTCAATGTTTTGGTTAAATTTTTCTGGCCTAATAATTTCCTTGGCCGTGAGAACTTTTGAAATCATAATGTTAAAACCAAGTTCTTTAAATGGACGATATAAATTTGGATCACATTCAATATCATCACAAGTTATGGCCATGTATCCTGTTTTGTCACTACTTCCAATTTCTCTTTCAAAAATTTTAATCCATTCATTATCACTATTTTTAGAAGGAAGATTCTTCATAATAATAAAATTACCCCAAAAGTAATCAGGACGAGATGGAGTTCTTACGGCAATGTACTGGTCTTTTTCTTCAATTGTACAAAACTCTCTTTCTAAAATGAGATTTGTTTGAATTGCTAGAGATGTAATTTTCATAAATATCCAAAGTAGGTGAGATATCATTATAAGTTAGTTACTATTTAATATGCCAAATATATTTTTCACTCTTCTATATTCACAAATATAGTGAAAGATAGAAAAGCTTTTCTAAGGTACTAAAAATACTAGGTAAATTGTCTCGATAAATATTCTCTTGCCTTTCGTGTGGGACAATTAAGTGACCGAT
>CAWUIU010000078.1:0-10771 GCA_963922285.1 uncultured Oligoflexia bacterium
ACGTCTGAGTCAGTAGTGGACTCATTTGAGTTGTATACATGTGGTGACCATAAACAAGAGTCGAAAGAATAGTAATCGACGTCATTGAAAGAGCAGTCGCCTTCGCTCCAAACGCTGGTTTCCTAGAAAAGAAAGATAGTAAGTCAGAAACGATTCCCCACGCTGGAAGAATAAGAATATAAACTTCAGGGTGACCAAAAATCCAGAATACGTGTTGATAAAGGATCGGATCACCAGTTCCTGATGTTGCAGCTGCACCAGCAAGGAAGAATGTCGTACCAAATACACGATCAAAAATTAGAAGCAATAGACCTGCACCTAATACAGGAAGGAAAATAGCGTTAAGAATAGCTGTTAACCAAAGTCCCCAAACTGAAAGTGGCATATCAAAGTATCCCATACCTGGAGCTCTTAAAACGATGATTGTCGTAATATAGTTTACAGCACCCATTGTTGAAGAAATACCAAGGAGGAAAAGAGCTAATGACCATAGAGTCTGCCCATGTCCTGGAGAACCTAAAAGAGTTGAAAGTGTTGGATATGAAGTCCATCCACCAGCAGCAGCTCCTAAAGGAATAAATAAAGATACAAATAAAATTGCCGCCGAAACAAATGCAATCCAAAAAGAGAGCATATTAAGTAACGGAAAAACCATATCCCTTGCTCCAATCTGCAAAGGTATCAGGAAGTTACCAAATGCCCCAATCAAGATCGGCGTAATAGCGTAAAAGATCATGATCGTACCATGCATTGTAAAAAGCATGGCATAAGTATCTGGAGGGATAATCCCGTCAGTAGTTGGAAATAAAAGATGTCCAATTAATGGAAAGGCTTCACCAGGGAACGCAAGCGTCCATCTGATCATAAGTGCCATGATCCCACCAACACCTAAAAAGAAAATTCCGTACCAAAGAAATTGCTTTCCAATGACCTTGTGATCAAAAGAAAAGATGTACTTTGATAAAAAAGTTTTCGGCTCTTCGTGAATATGCTGTTCAAAAAATGCCATTATATATTCTCCTCAAATAATACGTATTCGTTTATTACCACTGCCATTTCCAACCCCAGAACAACTCAGGGTTTTCAATGTCATTTTCCTCTAGAGCCTTTTCAGACGCTTCAGCAAGCCAGTCTGCATAATCTGTCTCAGAGTAAGTTGTTAGCATTGCTTTCATTCTGTAGTGGTAAGTTCCACACATCTCCGCACATGCAATATCCCAAACACCAGCTTTTGTTGGCTGCCACCACATTCTTGTCAGACGACCTGGGATAGCATCAACCTTTCTTCTTGCATTTGGAAAATATAGTGAGTGGATTACATCTTTTGAAAGAACCTGAAGAACAACCTTTCTATCAATTGGAAGTCTCAGATCATTAAGCAATACAATATCATCTTCAGTATTAAAGATTCCGTCTTTACCTGCATATCTAAAATGCCAAGCCCATTGCTGTGCTAAAACTTCAATCGTTACAGGATTGTCTTCTTGCTTCGGCCAGTTTGTGAAAACCTTTGTATAGTCATCATTACTCATACGAGTAATGTTCATATCAATACCGATAAATACTGATAGACCAATAGCAGTTGCAATCATGATGTGTGGCTTCTTGTTACCATAAGTATAATAAGCCTTTGGGTGCTTACTTGCTCTGTAGAACCAAGAAAAACCAAATAAACCAATACAAACAAGAACGAAGAAAAAAATATTCATTCCAGTTGTATAAGCAAATAACCAGTCAATAAGGTTACCGTGCTTAGAGATATCCTCTGGTGGAGCCATCATTTGAATAAGCCCCATTTGCTGATTATTAACAGCCGTAGCAGCAGTTAAAATAGGTGAAACAAAACCCATAGAACCGTCCTTCTATTGTGAAAATATAATTAATTTTAAATTTACTAAAAAATTTTACTCTCCTTTTATTATATTTTCCACAAATTAGCTAAAGAAAAAGTCTGCCGCATCGAACATTAGCAGCGCGACAAAACATTATTTATAGCTACGAAAAGAAGATAAATGTAAGCATGA
The DNA here is from genome assembly GCA_963922285.1 of uncultured Oligoflexia bacterium. Taxonomy (GTDB): domain Bacteria; phylum Bdellovibrionota; class Bacteriovoracia; order Bacteriovoracales; family Bacteriovoracaceae; genus Halobacteriovorax_A. The sequence continues at coordinate 2,025 of CAWUIU010000078.1, forward strand.
CTAGTGGAAGATAAATTATCGATCCCCAAAAGTACTTTCTAGCCCATCGCTCAAACATTTCTTCTTCTCTTGCAAAAAATCCAAATATCGAGAGCAACACAAACACGACGCCAAGCACCAGGTTTGAGTATAAAAAAGCTTTATCAGCTAAATTGTAAAAATATGGCATGATAGCAGATACTGCTAACATAACCGTTGTAACGAGAATCACTATTAACAACTTTAAGTCAGAATAATAGTGGGGATATACTTTTATACCACCCTTTCGGTAATCCTCTTTATGATAAATAGATATGGCTAAGAAATGTGGAACTTGCCATATGAATAAAACGATAAATAAGAATAAAGAAATTAAATCAAAGTCACCAACAACAATCGTTCGACCCATTACAGGTGGGATTGCACCAGGAAGAGCACCAACATAAAGAGCAAAGGGTGTCTTTCTTTTCATCGGTGTATAAGCGAATAAATAAGATGTGAACGCGATAAAGCCTAAAAGAGCCGTTTCCCAATTAACGAGAAAGTATAAACCAGGTATAGAAATCAAAATGAGCACAACACCCTGAATAAGAGCTATACGAGGGCTTAAGCGACCAGATGGAAGAGCACGATCACGAGTTCTCTCCATTTGAGAATCAACTTTGAGCTCTATTAAACAATTCAGTGTCGTAGCCGAAGCGACAACTAAAGTCGACAAAAGTAATGCAAACGATAAAGAAAAGAAGTTTACAAATTCAGCAGAAATCAAAACTCCTGTTAACATTGTCGCAACAACAAGGAGCCCTAGACGAGGCTTTGTAAGCTCGAGCATATCAGACAGAGTAGTATGTCTTGATGAGCCAAGCGAGCTAAGTTCGATAAATCTTTTATAGTCTAATAACAAGTAACTAACCGTTATCATTAGCAGAGCAAATGTGAGATGGGCCACGACTGGCCAAGCTTCATTAACGTACAAAAATAAGTACTTCGTATAAAAGTAATGAAAAATTGTTGTAAAAAATAAAGAGCCGCTTAAAACAACAAACTTCGTATCACCACTATTTGCATACAACTTAATCACTTTAAAGCTAGTTATGAAATATGCTCCAATGATTAGGAAGATCGCTACACCTAAAAAGCGATGTACCATGTGTAATTTCGCCGAAACAAGCTCAGGCCAATACTCATAGCCATTACACATGAATAAATTCCCTGCTCCACCACATATGGAACGTGGTGTTGAGTGATTTAAAACAGAACCAATAATCAATTGGATAAAACAGAGAATTATAACTCCGGCCAAGAGATCTTTTTGATTCGTCGAAAAATGTATCTTCAACTGATTGTGATCAAACAAAGCAAAAACAAAGCGGGCAAAAACAACAAAGTAAGCAACACTTAAAAAGAGGTGTGTCGTATTCATTATTGTTGGAAACTTATAAATACTTGAAACTGCACCCAAGATTGACTGGATGATCAATAAAACAAGTCCAAGATTTAAGAAGAACTTCTTGGGGCTGTCATCTTTTTTAATCTTAAAAAATAGAATTCCATGAAGCAAGATTACTAAGCCCGCGACAGCTCTATGCACCATTGGATAACTTTCAAAGAGTAGTTCTCCAGACCTACCATAACATAACGGCCATGAGGCACACTCAAGGCCATTTATCTCATTCTTAGCGAAGGCACCAAGGGCGATGAGGACAAATGTTAGCACCAAATTGGCAAATGCAAGCAGCTTATTCAACGGATTTACCTTTTAATTTTTATCGATGATCGCTTTATACAATTTCACTAATCAAAGAGCAACGTTTGATTCTTTTCCATAAGAAGCTAAGTAAACAAACATTTCGTAGACATATGACACAAGCATGATTGCTAACAACAAATGAAGAGGTTGAGCAAAAGCAGGAAAAGAAAAGTAACCAAGGATGACCCCAAATCCAATCTCTGCAAATAAAATCATCATTATTTTTATCAATAAACCTGAGCCGTAAGCGTCATCGTTAAAAACCTCTCGTAGATTTCTAATAATGTATACCGCCATAAGAAGAATCACTACTGTAAAGCTTCGATGCACATAGAATACCCAGTCAAGGCGGTCTAACCAATTTGATCTTGCAAGATTAGGTTCAGTATTTGTAATAAAATCGATTTGTTCTCTCACTTGAGTACCGAGAATTATTTGAATGAAAACAATAAAACATAGTCCTAAAACAATTTTCTTATACTTCGAAAGTCCTTCAAACTTTTCTTTCAGGCTTGGAACCATCCCTGAAATACTCTTAAGTTGTAGTAAAATAAACACAAGAATCATAGCTAAAAGCATATGAAGCGTAATTATACCAGGAGCTAGATGCGATGAAACAACCTTTGAACCTAGCCATCCATTAAAAATAACCATTAGCAAGGCAGCTTGAGAGTACCAGAATATAGACTTGTGAGTTCTTCGAAACTTAAATGCAAATATAGCCACAGCAAGTGTAATGAATCCAGTCCATACACCAAAAAGTCGATTCGTGTACTCAACCCAGGTTTTAAAAGGGCTAAATGTAGCGACCTTTTTTCCCTTAACAGAATAACGTGTCTTATAATCAGTAGGAAGCTGCGCTTCAGATGTTGGTGGAATATATTGTCCAAAGCACTTAGGCCAATCAGGACAGCCCATACCTGAGCCAGTACTTCTAACAATACCACCCAAGGAAATTAATATAAAAACAGTGACGAGAGACGTCATGAGTAATCTATGAAATATAGCTATAGTTGAATTCATAGAGCTTAAATACTATACGGAGTAAACATATGCAAAGAATTCAAGAACCAGTCTACTATGGTGATTACCTAGAACTTGGGAAATTATTAGACACACAAAAACCCAAGTCCAGAGAAGTTGGTTCAGAAGCTCATGATGAAACTTTATTTATTATTGTTCACCAAGTTTATGAGCTTTGGTTTAAACAAATTTTACATGAACTTAAATCTTCTGATGAGATCTTCTCATCAAACTTAGTTGATGAGTCTAGCCTTTCAACAATAGTCTTACGTTTAGAAAGAATAAAAAAGATTCAAGGACTTCTCTTAAGTCAATTGGATGTCATGGAAACGATGACTCCAATGGACTTTTTAGAATTTAGAGATTTACTTGTTCCGGCTTCTGGCTTTCAAAGTGTTCAGTTTAGAGAAATTGAAATTATGCTTGGCTTAAAAACTGATCAAAGAAAACAAGTTGATCGTCAATACTTTCTAGGGAGACTACAAAAAGAAGATCAAGAAAAGTTATTAAAGCTTGAGTCATCCGAGGTCCTATTTTCTAAAATTGAAAAGTGGCTCGAAAGAATGCCTTTTTCATCGACTCAAGATTTTGACTTTTGGGGAGAATATCAGGCAGCAGTTGAAGATATGTTATGTGGTGATGAGATAACCATTAATGACAACAAGGCCTTTCTACCTGAGGCAGCTCTTAAGGGTCAACTTGTTAATCTTGATGCTACTAGAAAAACATTTGAAACTCTCTTTGATAAAGATCTATATGAAAAACTTGTTTCTGAAGGGGAAAGAAGATTATCTCAAAAGGCAACTTTGAATGCTCTTTTCATTTTACTATATCGAGACCAACCTATTCTTCACTTACCTTACTTAATTCTTAGTGCATTAATGGACATTGATGAGAACTTCACAACTTGGCGTTATCGTCATGCTATCATGGCACATAGAATGTTAGGAACAAAGATTGGTACTGGTGGCTCTTCAGGTCATGAATATTTAAAAAGTGCAGCAGAAAATAATCGATCGTTTGTCGATCTTTTCAATCTATCTACTTTTATTATTCCTAGATCCAAACTACCTGTATTGCCAAAGTCAATTCTTCAGAAGATGACTTTTCACTATCAGGAAAAAATAAATGTATAAGAAATATTTTTCAAAATTTATCGAACAACAGGGAAGCAATCTTCACTTTGCAGGTCACTCTCACCACTACTGGCCTGATATAACAAGACAAGCTCAACTCGAATATTGGGATGACTCAGCTAGCTTAATTGATGATAAGTGGTCTCGTATCCTTGGAGAAAAACTTACTTCAACACAAAGACTTATTTCCGAGGTCATAGGATTATCGACTCCAGAAAATATTTGCTTTGCTCAAAATACACATGAACTTCTTTATAGGCTCATTAGTTCATTTGAAAAGAATCATTTAAAAATACTTTCAAGTGATAGTGAGTTTTATAGCTTTGAAAGACAAGCGATGAGATTTGAAGAATCAAAAAGAGTTAAAAGAACAAAAGTTAGCACTGAAGAATTTGAAACTTTTGAAAGTCGATTTATAAAGGCATCCAAAGACGATGACTATGATCTCATCTTTGTCAGCCAAGTCTTTTTTAATAGCGGAAATGCCATAAAAGATCTAAACTCATTTGTTAAACAACTAGATTCTAAAGCTACAATTGTTATTGATGGCTACCATGGATTTATGGCCATCGACACTGATATCAGTTCTATTGAAAATGAAATTTTCTATCTAGGTGGTTCATATAAATATGCTGCCAGTGGCGAAGGCTGCTGCTTCATGACAATTCCTAGCAATTGTGAATTCAGACCAATGAATACTGGCTGGTTTGCAGAAATGGACACATTAGCAAATAAACCTAATGAGGTTCAGTATGCAAAAAATGGCATGAGATTCGCTGGGGCAACTCTAGATTTTACTCCTCTTTATCGATTAAACAGTTGGCTTGAATTAATGAAAAAAGATGGACTTAAGCAATCTGACTTTCATCAATACGTCAAATTCAATCAAGCTTTATTTTTAAAGTCTATAAATGGAAGCCTTCTAAGACAATACTTATTAACCGACCAAAATAGTTGCGGGCATTTTTTAGCATTCTCTTTACCAAGTTCAGAAAAGACCTTAGAGATGATAGAATTATTAAAGGCTAACAAAATCCTGACAGATTCTAGAAAGAATGTCTTACGTTTTGGTTTTACTATTTATCAATCAGAGGAAGATATTCTCAAGTGCTGTGAGGTCATTAATAGTATTGAGAGTATCTAATGACAAAGAGAAAAGAAAAATCCATGGAAGATCTTCCTCATCTTGAGCAAGAGAAGAAAGCAACTCAATTAAAAAAGAGAGTTGATGTACACTCACTCGATTCTGACAAAACAGGATTTAGTGGTTTTATGGAGAGAATCTTCAGAAGATACAAAGGTGCTTCTTTTATTTTTGCAATAATTCCAGCAGCTACTGCTTATCTTTTCTCCTTTGCTATTGCTTTCACTCCTGGAATGTACTTAACTATTTCAGTTTTCAAAGCGACTAGTGAGTTTAATTTAATTACACAAATCTTTTGTACGGCAATGGGTCTTTCTGTGGGATATCTGCTTTATGGAATAACATTAATACTTGTCGTTCCTCTATTTAACAAACTTATGCCTGGAAAAATTAGGCCATGGAGAGGTAATTGGTACTCAATTGAGACGATACCTTGGTACTATCACAATGCACTCGTCCAACTTGTTAGGTATACATTTTTAGACTTTATTACCCCTACTCCATTAAATATTCTTTTTTATAAATTAATGGGAATGAAAATTGGAAAAAACTGTGTGATTAACACTTCCAATATTTCTGATCCTTGTCTTATTGAACTAGAAGACAATGTAACAATTGGTGGGTCCGCAACAATTTTTGGTCATTACGCACAGGCAGGCTTTCTAGTTCTAGAAAAAACAGTCATTAAAAAAGGTGCAACAATAGGCCTTAAGGCTTCATTAATGGGAGATGTAATTGTCGGAGAAAAGGTCACTGTAAGGCCTCACTCTGTACTACTCCCAAAAACAAGGTTATTTAAAGGTGACAAGCAAGAGTAATTTGTTTGCCACCTAGAAAGATAGAAGTAAATTAATTATTTAAATATTTCAAAAATAGAAATATTAAAACACCAGTCACAGATACGTATAACCATATAGGAAATGTAAATCTAGCCCACTTCATATGTTTTTCAACATTTGAAGTAAAAGCATTCCACAGAGTAATGAATATCATTGGAACTTGAATAATAGAAAGGATAATGTGACTTATTAAAATTGCAAAATAGATAGGCCGAACAATTCCTTGAGCAACAAACTTAGTATCCCCTTGAAAGTGATGATAAGTTAAATAGCTTACAAGAAATAATGCCGAGATCACTGTAGCAAGTGACATTAAAGTAATATGTAATTTAATTTTTTTCTTCTTAACAGCTACAAATCCAGCAACTAAGAACATTGAACAAAGCGTATTCAGTGTCGCATTAACTGCTGGCAACAACTTGGTCCATTCGTATGCTGTCTGAGCCTCTGGCTTAAAATAAATAAACCAAAAAAGAAAAAGAACGACAAAGAAACTAAGAGTAAAAATCGCAGTATAAGTAAAGGATAATTTATTTGATTTCAGCATCTTGGTTTATTTCTTTAACGTTTTCAGGATTACTATCAGAAATAACAGCATCATTTAGATGACCATTCTTGAAAACAGTTCGATAGAGAATGTAAAAAGGAATATATGTTAGCAGGATAAAACCTGATAAAATCCAAACAAGATTAGCCTCTTTTGGATTATCCATTGAACCAGCACAGCCTGGGCAAGCGCTAGAAACTAACTGAACAAAAGTAAAAAGAAATAAAATTTTGATAAAGTCTTTCATAGCAAACCTCACGCGCAACTTACTACAGAATACACCTATTTTCTAGCTATTTACAAAAGTCATACAATTGTAGAGGACCTTGAATTAAGCCATTTATACAAGTATGAGTTTCTTTAACACATGGAGCTTTGGGCGACGTGTAAGCAGTTTTACTCTGACCATGTAATAAAGTTCCACAATTCTTATTAATTACATCACAGCTTGGAAACAAAGTCGGACCAACATATATACCGTTCACACATACTTGTTGTGCTTCTTTGCACATTGCCTTTAATGCAGAAGGCTGTGTATAACCAGTACGAACAGATCCTTCCTCACACGACATCCCTTCTTTCATTGATCGATAAAAATCATGATTATCAGATTTAGCAATATAACTACATGATGCTGTAAATAATATAAAAAGTGGAATAATAAAATTCATAGGCAAGGTAAAAAAAAGCCGGGATTTTAACCCGGCCTAATATTTCTAAACTAAATAGATAAATGTAAAAACGAGAATCCAAACAAGGTCAACAAAGTGCCAGAAAAGGCCAGCAACTTCAAGTAGACCATAGTCACCCTTATCAAAACGTCCTCTTAAAGCAAGAACATACATCCAGATTAAATATAGAACACCTGAGAAAACGTGAAGACCGTGAAAGCCAGTAATTGCAAAAAATGTAGCAGAAAATAAATTGTTTCCATGCTCATAAGTTGCAAACGTCATCCCCCTATCATTAAAAAGGTGAAGATATTCATATACCTGAATTCCTAAGAAGATTGCCCCACCAATAATTGTAGCGAGTAACCAATTTCTTATACCTTTCTTATCTCTAGCCTTACAAGCATCAATACAAAGAACCATTGATACAGAAGAACAAATTAAGATAAATGTCATAATACCAGAAAGGTGAACACCACCTAGAGCTTCAACTGGATTTGGCCAAGGTTGAGTCGCTCTTAAAACAGCATATGCCAATAGAAGTCCAGAGAAAGACATCGCATCTGTTCCAAGGAAAATCCACATACCAATTTTGTTAGGACTCGCCTTTCCAAATTGTGGATCGTCTGGGTAGCTAATTAGTCCATCATGAACTAGATCTTTATTTCCGTGTGAAGCCATTCTTTACCTCTACTTTCTTGATGCCTTTTTCTTATGTTCAGGCGAATAAAAGTTATGTCCTTCTTCTAATAATAATTTAGTAAGAGCTTTAATTTGTCTCTTAGCGTCTCCGCCAAGTAAGTTTTCATCCGCAGGTTCACCATCTGGCCAGAAGTTAGGCATTGATGTTCCAGGCATAATCTCTTCTGGAGCAGCTAACCACTTCTCAATCCAACTAGCTCTTAAACGCCTCTTAGCATACTTTAGGTTTGGAGCAACTGGTTCATCATTAGTGTATTCTTGAGCGTGACAAGATACACAGTCTAAGTCATTAAATAACTTCTTAGCTGCAGCTCTTTCACCTGGCTCCCAAACAACTTTTTCATGAATTTCTTCTTCAAAAGTTCCCATATCAGCTTTAGCTTGGAACATTTCTGTAAGCTTATTCTTTTCATCATTTGTAAGCTCAAAAGAAGGCATTCTTACTTGTAGCCAAGGTCTGATTTCGTAGATATTTCCTAAGAAATAATGGAACCAGTCAGCCTGCATTCTATGACCTTGTTCAACAAGTCTTGGTGGACCTTCGTTAATATCATCATCAATATACATCTTTAAGTAGTCACCATACTCACCATCAATCTGATGACATCCAACACAGTTATACTTGATAGCAACTTTCATCCCTTCAGCAACTTTAGCTTCATTAGAATCAAGTCTCTTAACACCCTTTAAAGGTACCTTATCAGCAACCTGACCAATAAGAGCAACAGTCATAGAGTGTGCTTCTTCTTCAGACATGTTGTAGTTAGGCATTCTCGTGATATCTTTGAACGGCTTATCAGTACCATTGTCCCATCTTCTCGGATTTAGAAGGTGAGCTTTAATCCATCCATCACGTGAATGTTCAACATCATATTCATGTCCAAAACCAAATTGATTTAATCGCTTTGATCCAATTTTAGTTAACTCAGGACCAATTGGAGCTCGTCCTTCAAATC
>CAWUIU010000079.1:0-10654 GCA_963922285.1 uncultured Oligoflexia bacterium
TCTTCATCAGGAGCAAGTTGTCCTGAGCGATAATCAACAATTTTTCGACGAAGTGGATTCGTATAATACTTCAAATGGACAAGGACTCCAAAGATATCACACAGCTCCATATTGCTAATTGTGAATCCGGCCTTAAGCTTAGGTATAAGAACAGAGTTATTTGTAGCATTGTGCCGACTATAGACAACCTGAAAGCCCTTTTCTTTGACTAGCTTCATGGTTTGATAGAGAAGTGCAGAATATATCCCTTTTCTTCGATGAGCTTCGACGACCCCAGAATTACACATGTAGAAACGATGGGCGTCTTCCTGCCAGCCATAGCTCCAGCCTACTAGTTCGCCATTATTATCAAATGCAGCAAGGTGGAGAACATAAGGCCTAGCTTTCATTTCTTCATTTAAACTTAGAACGACATTCTTCTCTGTCTCTGAAAAGTAAGTATAGGGAAATATAGAATGGTCTTTTCCAAAGACCTCCTTACTTTTATTACCTTGGGCAGAGAGAAATTCTTCTTTTGTTAACTCTTTAATGTAATAGCCGTTGTCTAAATGAATCATAAACACCTCAAAGAATACGCTACTTCATCGACTTAGGATTGACTCGACTCACTGCCACGTGAAAGTTCATAAGAGACTATTATAGAATTTCTCAAAGGAGACACACATGATTAAAACTATTATTGCTGCACTAATAGCGTTTTCTATATTTGCTGATATTCCACACTATGAAAGATATCCAAGAACCCCAATTATTGATTACCAAGAAGATATTCTTGATTTCTATAGTGTAAAAAAACCATATGGTGAATTTTCTAATTTCGCCCTTTTTCCAATTGTCATCGATGGAAAAGACTGGCGTACAAGTGAGCATTATTACCAAGCTCATAAATATGACGACCCAATTCTAATTGAATGGGTAAGATCTGCACCGACTCCATACTTAGCGGCAAAAAGAGGTCGAGATAAAACAAAACCAAAGAGACCTGATTGGAAAGAAGTCAAAGACGAAGTAATGCAAATAGCTCTTGAAGCTAAATTCTCTCAATATGAAGAACTTCAAGAGTTATTACTATCGACAAACAATTCATATATTTACGAACATACAAAGAATGATTGTTATTGGGGCGACTGTGGCGACCGTACAGGTAAGAACAAGCTTGGAAAGGCCCTAATGATTATTCGTGAGGAGATACATTAATGATAACGAAAGTTTTTACGACAATCATATCTTTGTCACTAATAAGTTGTTCATCAATTCATAAAACATTTATACAACCTGAGACAAAGAAAAATCTTATCTTTGCTGGCACAAAAAATAATATCAATTGGGTAAAAACTCCACCAGAAGGTCAAGAGCATCCCTATATGACAATGGGAATTATCGACTTTGCTCCAAGTGCTTTTGTGGACTTCATTTTATTACCTTATACAATTATTGAAAAATACAATACCCCTTCTAAAGAGTAGATTTTCTTAAATGACCTATGACTCTCTATCTAAAGATCTACAAAAACTAAGCAACAAAAGCAGAAAGACAAAAATACTAAAAAGGAAAAATATAAAGCAGCCATTGAGGCTGCTTTTTCTATTATTCTAAATCTAAATTAACTTCATCCACATATATCTTATTACTTTCTTTCATTGGCGTTACTGCGAAAAGATCAATTGCTCTAATAGTATCATTTGCCAATAGGACTGTAGATTCTGCACATCCTTTAAACAGGTCTTTCACAAATTTAAAGTTTTCTGTTTCTTTTGACTCTTGTTCCGTGTCATTGTCAGAGAATAAACTTGCTATCGTTTGACCATAAAGAGACTGTGTCACTGGACTTGAAAGCTCTCCAAAAGCACTTTGCAGTTTTTTCAATTCTTCCTTCGTAAAGATATGCTTACCTTCTTTAACTTTTGCATAGTGAGTAATACTTCCATATGGTAAATAGTCTTTCCAGCTTCCTCTAGGATCAGAAATGTCTTTTATCGCCTTACCAAGTCCCTTTCTTTTAACATCCTTAACAAGTTTTCTAAGAGATGGAACACCAATTCCATAAGTCCAACTATTACAACCAGAGAACTGACCTGACCAAGCTTCACCAAAAGCATGCATATTTGGGAAATGATTTTCATAACCACGCTCTTTCATATTCTCAAGAAATGCGCTTGCAACATCTTTAGCACTACTAAACTTCTTCGCAAATTCCTTTGGATTTCCAATATACTGAGAGACCATTTCTAAATCGAATTCAGCCATATTATTTCCTTCAAGCATTTTACAACCTACAGGATATTGATAGTCTGGATTAGTGGCACTTAACATCTGAACCATGTTACATGCCATACCAAGAAACTTTCTATCAGTTTCGAGAATTTCATCTCTACGATCACTACTGTTCTTTGAAAAGTATCCTACTGTTTGTGCGTAAGCTCTCGACTTGAGCATACCAATGTATTTTACTAACTCGCTATATAGTAAACGTGGGCTAAATCCGCCATATTTATTTTTCTTTTCTAACTCACTTAGAAAATAGTCTAAACTTGCACCCCAAGAATGTGAGATTGGCCCAGCACCAATTGTTAAGAAGTTTCCTGTATAATCATTATTTTCATAACAACCATAGATATTAATAAGTGATAATCCATAACTCTTTCCAGCACCAAAACTCATTGCATTTCCTGGAGCACAGTATAATGCATATGTACCGTCTTTTATGTGAGTAACCTCAAATGTAATTGAGTTAGGAATAACATTTAAAAACTTCCCTAACGATCTCTTAAAAAGACTAGCGCTATGAAGTTCATAACCTATAGTGAAACCTACTCCAAAAGCTTCTGCACTTTCTGAGAGTTCCTTCATTTCAGATATTTGTTTAACCATACTTCCAATAGTTTGATCATTGAATTTTTCCTGATAATCAAATTCTTTGTCGGCCATTGCCGATGAAGAGAACAACAGAGATGAAACAACACCCACGACTAATTTATTTTTAAAGTTAAACATAACTACCTCTCCCCTCTTTGAACTTCTTCTATAACATCCTTAATGTCATCGAAATAATCTCGTTGGTTTGATTTAATACCTTTTTTATGACTTGATGGTTTAGCTTTTATTAGAACAACCTGAGTAGCAACTGTTCTTACAAGATTTAGGTTTCTAACATTATTCAAAACAGGATTAGTAATGGTAGAACTCGTGTAGTTACCGTCCATCAAGCCTTCCTGAAAGTTAAGATCTACTAGATTTACATTCTTATGAGATGCCTTAATTTCTTTTAGGAAGCTTGAATTTTTACCGGCCATTGTAAAAAGACAATCCACAACTCTACGACCAGACTTAACTTCTTTCAATGCTTCAGCATCATCTAACTCAGCTAATCTTACCTTTAAAAAATTTCGATGAGCACCTTCTACCGATTGTATTTTTCTTTGAATAGCTCTGTAAGTAAAATTTGTACCTGAAGTAGTTGAGCCAATTGAAATTGTATGTGATGCTTGAAAGTCATTTAAATTATTTATATTTAAACTTTTATTACATACTAGATGTGCCTTCTCTTCATATAAATTATCCTCGACAACATCTACTCCTAATTCATCTCTATAAAAATCAGGATAGACTTTCATTAAATCAGATTGAACAAGTCCATAATCACAGACACCTCTTTTTACATTTAAAAGATTATCCATTGATCCTTTTGTATAAATATTTTCAGCATTATTATCGCCAATTCGATTAATGAACTTATCCATTACCTCTGAATAATATCCTGACTTCGATCCTGAACAGAATTGTGTTTTGTCTGCATTAATACTTACGTATTTTTCATTAGAGAAGAATGCTTTCATTTTCTTTTGATGAGAATAATTTCTTTTATAAGCTTCTTCGACATATTCTTTATTGAAATCAATGAGTTCATCATTTTCCACAAGAATTGATGTATTACTCTTACACAATGATAAATCTTTAATATCATGTTTTGAAAAGAATGTACGGCCGACTTTTACCAGAGACTTTTTCTCATAAACCTCTCTAACCTCTAGTACTGTTCCATATCCTATTTTACAAGTTCGTTCAGAGATATATTCTCCCCTAACTTTCCGGTAGGGACCAACATAAATATCTCCAACATTTATTTCATCATCAAAATGCTTGAAATGTTTTTTTAATTTTGGGTAATAAGGAGATTCTGTAATGGCAATATTGTCATCAGCTTTAATATCAGCTCCTTTAGACAATAGCTCGTAGTTTTTCAACATCTTGTATACAATATACTGAGGAAGCAAGCTAACATAATCAGATAGTTGATGCTGACTACCTTCAGTAAAAGCCTGAGGATCAATAACCATACCATGATCGGCATAAAAATGACCTGCTCCTGGAATATAGTATCGACCTTCGAAGTTATACTTCATTCCATTGTCCAAAGAACGATACTTACCAGGTAAAGTCTTTGCAACCTGAATTGTTGAACTTAGGGCAAATTGCCCAACCATGAGTGTCAAAAGAGTTAATTTTTTCATACAGAAATATAAGCAATCTATATGCCAGTTCTAAATGAGCAATAAAGGGGGTTTAAGTTGGAAAGTGTAAAAACATTAGACAGTAATGAAAAAAAAACACAGTCTATTTATTCTTCAAATGGAATAGCTGCCCCATCTTCCTCAAGCTCGACTAAGTCGAGAAGTCCTTTTTTCTTCAACTTACGAACATAGTTCTTAACGATTCTCTCTTCTTCGTCCTTAGAAAGAGATCCTCTATCAATAAAACCAGGTAGTTCTCGACTCTTATGATTTTGGTTGATGGCCGCTTTAATAGCCTTTCTAATAACTCTTTTCGTTATAACTTTATTTTGAATTTTTAGTTTCTTCTTTAAGTAATCACCCCAATAAAACTCAGCAAAGGGAACATCAGTCTTTTCGAAGGCACCTGCTTTTCGAAGTAACCAAGCAAGACCTCTATAGTAGTCATCTTTTAATTCATGAATTTCTTTCGGTAATTCATTGAATTGTCTCATCTTCTTACCTTTACGTAGATAAGTAAGATTCTGGTCAATCATCACATCTCCAAATTCACTTGGAGTTAATTCAGTAGTATTAACATTCCAAATTTTTACTTCTTGAAATGATATTTTTAAATCTAGTGCTAGATCTCCAAACTTATCAACAAGATGCGGTCTAATTTCATAAAGTGCACGTGAAAAGTGATGTCGATCAATAATATACTTTAATCCATCAGGACCTCTTACAAACGGTATTGGTTTTTCATCAAGATAAGTCTGAAGCTCATCGAATGAGAGAGCATCAATTTCTAGTTTCCTATTCAAGACACCTGGACGACCATAGAGAAACTGAGTGACATGCAATTCATTATCATAATCGACATAATTTTCTGAAACGATGTCGCCTAAACCATAGCCCTTTTTAGGAATAAAGGCGTTGATTAAATCATCACATGATAAGTCTGGTGCGGAAGAGGCAATATATCGCCCTATACCATGCATCGTAGTCGCACATGAAGTTAAGCAAATAAATACAAGTATACTAATAATCAACTTCATTCAGAATCTTCCGTATCTTTAATATAATCGATAAAAAGTTTTAAATAGCGTTCAAAACTCATACTACTTTCATCATATTTCCAATTTTTTTGTGGCAAATGATCGACCTCGATAAGAACAAATCCAGGATCTTTTAGTCCCAACTTCTCCATTTCTTTTTTCTTCTTTACCCAAAATAAATTGGTAGGCTTTAAATCCAGAGAGTATGGAACAAGTGTACTATCTTTCATCGATTTGCTTGTCTGCCCGACTTTATGAATCACTTGCGACATTTTCCAAATTCTTTTTAAACCTTTGACATATTTTTTAGGAAGAGTCCCGTTAGGCTTTAATTTTTGACTTAAATCTCTCACTGATTTGCCTCTCACATAAGGCTTAACAAGCATCGCTCCAAGGTCAGAGTCAATTTGCTTATAAATTGGAACCGAAGGAAAAAAACCAGATTCGATGAAATCACTATAGATTTCAAAATGACCTGCATCCCACCCTTCACTCGTAGCTTGTCTAAAGTCTTTATAGTAAAAACCTTCCTCTAAAATTCCTTGATCAAATGGACTCTTATCAGTAAGAGTTTCTCCAATTTTCCTATTTCCTATCTTTAAAATAGCATTATCATTTACAGTTAGAAGACTTAAGCCCTCATCACTTTCAACATCTAATTGCCTTAAGGATTGTAAGTGATAGACTGAACCAAACTGCCCGACACCGATAGCTTCACCAATATCTATTTGATAGGGAACTTCTGTTCCCCTTTCAGTCAAGACATGTACTTCATTAGAGAAGTCTGCAAATTTATCTGTTCTTAAAAAGTGCTTTTGATACTTTCTTTCCCCATAGAGATAGAGTCGTCCCCCTCCAGGAAAAATATTCATAAAACGATTTAGAAAATCTGCACAAGTTTTTCGATCAAGAGCAGCTGGTTCTCTGCTACTAGAATATCCATTAGCGACACTCTTGTAATCTATTGTAGAACATGATGTGATTGCCAACATAAATGTAAATAATAGAATTCTCTTCATTAACGTATAAACTCACCAATTAAATAATGACAAAAGTTTAAGCTCGAGTACTCTCTTATTCTTCTCAAAGTCCTCTTTCGAGAAACTCTCTCAATAGCATCAACGAACTTAACATCACCATCCTCATATAATTCTACAGCAGATATTTTTCCCCCCATATCAACAGATGCCTTTGTATCTGCTTTGATCACTCGCCCTTCATATATCGTCTCAACCTGTCGACTATCAGTTGGAGTATGGCCAACAACTATTTGAGAAATACCTAAGTACTCCATCAGTTTCTTTAACTTCTTTTTCTTCATCTTTTCATGTGATATTTTTCGTGACCATAATGGATTATTAGGCATCGGATCATCTGAATCAAACACCCAAGAAGCTAAGTGCCATGGGGTTTCAGGTTTCACGGCCTCTTCCCCTCTTAAAGTTTTTACAAGATAGTCTTGTTGTTCTTTAACAAATTTATGAACCTCTTGATTAATCAATTCTGGATCGTAATCATAAATAAAATCATCAATTCCGCCATGAACAAATAAAGTCTCTCCGACCTTAACCATCGATTTCCAGTTTTGCATCATTTCTCTATATGGATGTGAAACAAGAGCTCTTTTAAATCCACCTTTTCTCTTGCCATATTTCTTTTCAAACTTATCAAGGTCTTTTGGTAGTATTCTCTTAAAGTTTTCCTCAAGAACAACTAAATCATGATTACCAAATAATGCATGTGTGCGTGAGCCATTTTTCCGGGCTTCAATCATTAAATGATTAATAATATCCCAGACTCCTCGTGTATCAGGACCCTTACCTGTATAATCTCCCAGTAGAACGAGATCAATATCTTGAGCTATAAATTCCCCACTTTCATTTAAAATTTTTTGCTCGATCAATGCATTCAATAAAGCATTTGGATCCCCATGAATATCACCAATTGTGACAATTCGTCCCTTTTGTTCATACTCAAATTGATATGGAGTCTCTTCTTCAGGAAGAAAGAACGTTGCTATATTCCTCCTGCCAGAGAAGTCTAGACTTGTGCAACTCATTAATAATATAAGGATTAAAAGAATCCAACTTTTCATAGTATTTTTATCGGCTACTTAACAAAGAAACATTAATACCCAGCCAAAAAGCTCAAGTATCGAATTCGTTGAACCGATAAAATAATGTGATTTTTAGCAAGAGCTTCTATATTCCATTTATATTAAGTGTATTTCTTACAGTTTTCAGTTTCCAACTGAATACCGATAACAATTCTAGAACTATCGCCCAGACAACTGTAGAAGATGCACAAGCTGAAGAAATAAATAGTGCTAAT
Source organism: uncultured Oligoflexia bacterium (assembly GCA_963922285.1). Taxonomy (GTDB): domain Bacteria; phylum Bdellovibrionota; class Bacteriovoracia; order Bacteriovoracales; family Bacteriovoracaceae; genus Halobacteriovorax_A. The sequence goes on from CAWUIU010000079.1 coordinate 7,880, forward strand.
CTTGAAATAAATGAAATTCAAAGAATCAGAATACTAGCAGAGACAGTAGATGAGTTATTTGAAATTATCGAAGACGAATACAATATAGAAATTGATCGAAGTGACCCTATGGTTAAAGAAAAAGTTCGAAGTATCGCTAGAAACTATAAAAACTTTTTAAAAATAGTCGGTAGTTTTTCAAAGAAAGCTCCAGATGTCTTTGCTGTTAGAGAAGCATACTGGCTCTTTAAATGGATTGTTATTGCTCCTACTCTTGGCGCAACTTTAGGAAAAGTAGGTATGGCCTGGACAATACCACTAATGTGGAACACCATTCTAAGCACAAAGATTGTAGCATATTTTTACTGGATACTAAGAGAAAAAGTCAGATCTCTTTATGGAATAAAAGTTTACAAATATACTTTTCATAAACTCGAATCAACAATTAACAAAGTGTGGGACGAGGTCGACTCAAAAGGAATGGCCGTAATTGACTACCCTACACCCTATGGAGATCTATCTTTTAAAGTACAGACCTCTATAATGGCAAAAATCAGAAGCGCACTAGGCGGAAAGACTGTAACAATCAGCATACTGGAAAAAATAATTAATGATTCAACTTATATTAGTTTTGCTAAAAAATACGCTGGCGATACTAATATATATGCTCAAATTTTAGTTTCTAAAATACTAACTAACTTTGAACAGACTGAAGAACTATTTAAATTAATTCCAGAACATACAAAAACAATACCTGGTACATATCAAACAACATTATTAAATATAAGAGATACTACTTCTAAGGCCTACTTTTACATGAAAAATAGTGATTTTCACTACAAGAAGATATCAAATCATCGCATTTTTCATATTAGAGACCGCCAGTATCGAGAAACAAAGAAGATAAAGAAAGCAATCAATGCTGAAATATATAAAGAAATAAAGAATCTACAAAAAACTCGGTACAATTTAGCCAAGGCTATCCTCGACAATGATCCTATCGACGAAGAAAAGATTGGCCAAATAAATAATACAGCTATTCAAAGAATCGAACAGCTCAAAGATGCAAAGTTATCTTATGAACAAATGCTGGGTGAAATTCCAAATCATGATACGATCGAAGGATATCAGAATAAAGTTAACAGAGCGATAGATTACTGGCTTGAAACAAAAGCACCAAATTTTTTGAGGACAAGCTTCACAATCGATTGCCAAGATCTAATCAAACTCTTTCAATAACGCATCGCTTTTTACATTATTTTGACGACTGAACCTTATTTAATTGTTAGCTTATTTCAGTGAATAAAATCAAAACTTTAAATACAGTGCTCCTACTTTTAACATGTTGTTTGCTATACATTGCATACTTACATTTGAGCTTTAAGTATCTAGGGCCTCTACTCTCCAACTAAATCTTTAAAATCTAATAATGACTTAATCGAAGGATATCTCGTGAAGATATCCTTCGCCCCTTCTGTAAAGAAAACCTCAGCATCAATAGGCATATCAAGCATAAGAACTTGAATCGCTCGATTAACTTTTTCTAGCTTTAGTTTTTCTTCAGCAACAATTATATTTGGATACGCGACATACCCTTCAGCGTTTGCATCAGGATGCTGTGGTTCATATTTTAAAACAGATGAACTTAGTTCCTCTGTGGTACAAAAACCGTTTTCACATTTCTTTACTTTTTGTGGGATAAAAGGACCACCACTTTCAGTACGTGTCGTTCTTTCATTTGCAAGATTCATTTCAAGCAAGTTTTTTTGAAACGCTAAAACATTTAGACGTTTAAGAAATGTCTCTTCTTTAAACTGCTGTTCTTTACACGAAAACAAAAAAACGAGAAGTAGAAATGCTATTTTATTCATTTTTGTAGTCCTAATATCATATCACTATAACTGACATTGATTAGATCAGCGTCCTTAATCTCTAATTCTTTTAGATAATATGAACATTGCTGATTAAGTTTTTCCAAACCGATTATACCGTCCTCATCAATCGCTTCAATCTCGACAAAGCTACCTAGTTGCTCGACCTCATCTACGTGGAATTTAACATTTTCAATGAAATAAATGTGACGTTTTTTATCAACAACGACTTTTAGAGGAAGAACTTTATCAAGTACTTCACTCAAAGATTTTGGATCCATCGTCTTGTAAAGTTCTATCAGAGATGATTTAGGTCCTTCTAAATTTTCTCTTTCATAATAGATAAGAGAGTTTTCAATATTTCCGCTTCGAAGCTTCAGCCTTCCCCTCTCAACATCAAAGTATCGATCAATTTGATGATCAACCCCTTTATCAATTGCTCCCTTAGATCTTAAGTATTCATGAATCTTATCAGGTTGATGGCATTTTGCTTTCATTTCCACATTTAAAATTTTAGACATAAATTTACTCTCCTATCAAAATATTAGATGATGATCATCTTCATGTCATATGACATCGCCAAAAGTTAATAAAATTCAACACTTAAGACAGAGCACCAATAGTCTTTATTTTCACAGTATCTTTTTATAAAACTCTTTTGATGATAATTACAGTCAACTTTTTATTTTACGAGGGAGAGGATATGAAACTTTTAGTTTTAATTAGTTTTTTAATGACGTCAATTTCAGCAAGTGCATATTGGCGTAGTGAATGTAGAAATGATGATATGTTCATTATTGTTGAAGTTGAATCGACTTCATTTGAGTCTGGCGATTCTGCTTACGATAATGCGCCAGTCAAGCAAGCAAAAGGAAAAGTTATTATCTTTAAAGATGGTGAGAGATTTGAATATAAGAATAACCTC
>CAWUIU010000080.1:0-10607 GCA_963922285.1 uncultured Oligoflexia bacterium
TAGATCAGTATAAAAAACAGTGGCAATGGAGAGATTGGCAATCTCTTTATAATGAATTACCAAATCTAAACAAGTCTGAAATATATGATTTAGGGTGTGCTCATGGTGATCACAGTCAGGCACTATCGGACTTAGGGGCTTATGTTCATGGATTAGATGGTAATGAGAGCTTGCTAAATTATGCTAAAGGTAGAGAGCTTATTAATGCACAGTTTTCAGTAATTGATTTAAATAATATTCCCGATGATTTTTCTAAAAGGGATGGGGTTTGGACTAGTTTTGTCGTGGCCTATTTCACTAATTTAGAAAGAACTCTTGTCGAGTGGAGTAAGCTACTTAAGCCAAATGGGTGGATAGCAATTACTGAAATGAGTGGTCTTTTTAATCATTATCCTGTTGTTGAAAAATATTCTAATGAGATTAACTCATTTTATAAGAACTCTTTTAATCGAGGAAATTATGATTTTGAGAGTGGAAGTAAAGTTAAAGAAGCTTTAGAGTTGGCTGGTTATGAGATATTGCTAATAAAGAATGTTGAAGATAGAGAACTTTCATTTCAAGGCCGTGCTTCAAAAGATATTTATGAAGCTTGGGATAGTAGGCTGTTGAGAATGGGTGGGTTCAAAAACTTTATGGGTGTTAATTACACAAATTTTAGAAAAGAATTTTTAGACTGTTTGCTTAGCGATGAACACCGTTCGGATTGTAAAGTTACTTTCTTTTTAGCAAGATTAAAGCGATAGTAGATATTTTAGTGTCAAGTAACATTTATCAAGCTGAGCAAGGTTATAACATGTCGGTCTAGGGTCAAATCGTTTAAAGCAGGTCATTGTCTCTATGATCTTCCAAGTGGAAAATGCTTTTTCAAGCTCTGATAGGCAATTCTTTGTATTGATACGTTCGTATAGGATATTTCTGTTCTCTTTTCTGTTGATGTTAATCGTTTGGAAGGCTTTTTGAAGTTCCTTGTCACAAATGGTTCGCTCTTCTCTAATCTTCTTTTCAAAGTTATAAATCTTTTTGCCACAATCAATGCTTTGTAATTCTTTTTGTATAAGTTGATGAGATCTTTTCGTTGAATCAAAACGAATAAGGCGAGTAATTTTAGGATCATTTATTTTATATTTTGATTTAATTCTCATAAAGTCTGAGTCGAGTACTGAGTTAATGAAGAGGTCTAAGCTTGCTGCTTTGATACTAATTGATATTAATAGAAGCACAATATACTTTTGACTCATAACTTTTTATTAAACTGTTTTAAATCCTTAATGAGAGTTTTAAGAAGAATGGAATCTCTTTTTTGTTTATGATAAGCAATTCCAATTGAGTGTGCACCAATTCCCTTCTTTGGAAATGAGCCCAAACTAATCTTTTTAAGCTTCTTTGATTTTATAAGAGAGGAAGCAACTTTTCTGGGGAGAAGTCCAACGCCAAGTCCTGCAAGAGTTAATTCTTTTACAGATTCTAGTGAAGAGGTTTTAAAGAATTGCTTTCTTTCAAGGCTAAATTGATTAATAAAGTTTTCAAGACCACCATGGGATGTTAGAGCTGATGGCATAAGAATTATTGAAGCATTTTCATAAGTTTTGAATATTGTCGTCTTCTTTGTACTTGCATAAAGATTAAATTCATCATCTTCAATTTTCTGAACTTCAATGTTATTGGTTTCACGAGGTTCTACCACATAGATAAAGTCTAATTCCTCATTTTCAAGCATGCTTTGCATGTCACTACTTCGACCTGTAGATAGTTCAAAATTTAAATTTGGGTACTTGGGTAAGAACTCTTTTAAGAAGCTCGGCCAGAAGTAGGTAGCGATTGATTCGTATGTCCCAACTCTTAAAGAACCAGCATATGGGTCAGTGGGAGAGAGGAGTTTTTGTTCAATTTCACCAATTCCAGCAAAGAGATGATGGCAATATTTGAATAATATTTCACCCTCCGTAGTTAACGAGACCCCTCTTGGTAGTCGATTAAAGAGATTCTTGCCAATGTTTTCTTCTAGGATCTTTATGGATTTAGTTAATGAGGGCTGCGTCAAGTATATGTTTTCAGATGCCTTCTTGAAAGATCCTGCTTTGGCTATCTCATAGAAGTACTTTAATTTTTCTAGATGTTCATCAAGTCTCATATTACCTCAGGTTATACCTAATATAATTTTATTTTAATATTTGAATACATTATTCTTTGCTAGTTTGGCTACATGAAACGAAACAAGAATTTCTTGAAAGGAGAAAATGTATGAAAAGTTTGTTTAAAATTTTATTTGTTTCATTTATTGGTTTAAGTATTTGGGCCGATGGTGAATACAATAGAAATGTAAGTGAATACAATTTAAATTCAGCAGGTGTTGGTGTTATTGATGTAAAAACAGGTAAGCCATTTGATCCTGTTGCCTATTTCCCAGAAGGTGGTGGAGTGCCAGCAGAAGGAAATCAAAATATTTCACTTATTCACAACGATGTTGAGTACCATTTTAGTACCAAAGCAAACAGAGAACTATTTAAAACAAATCCAAGTAAGTATGAGCCTACTTATGGTGGTTACTGTGCAAGAGCAATGGTTGATGGTGATAAGGTTGCAATTGATGCAAGACTTTTTCAAATTAATGGAAATCGCTTAAATCTCTTTGTTAGTAAGAGAGCACAAAGAAGTTTTGAAAGAAGTACTGAAGCGAATCAAGCTAAGGCCGATGGACATTGGGAAAGAATTTCAGGTGAAAAACCAAGATTATAATCACTAACTTACCTCTGGGGGAGAAATGAAGAATTTACTTTTACTATTACTATTCGTTAGTTGCGGTAATTATACAGAGCTTAAGGAAGAAATTCCTAGTTTCTCCCCCGGAGGTACTCCTGGACAAAGTGCAGAAGTTGAAGAGAGTGAGATCATAAGTTTTGCTGAAGTTAAATCAAAGGTTATTGATTCTGCCTGTTTACAATGTCATCCAGGATACAGTGATTACGATACAGTGAAAGGAGAGATTCGAAATATTCTCTCACAAGTATCAACTAATCGAATGCCAAAGAATGCAGCTCCATTAAGTGACGAATTAAAAACTTTGTTAAGAACTTGGTTCGCGCAAGGTACACCACTTGAAGCTACGCCAAATCAAGATGGAGGAAATAAACCTCCAACTGATGTACAAGAGGAAGAGCTTATTGCAACATGGGATTCTGTCTCGAAAAAAGTAATTTTTCCCAAGTGTGTTACTTGTCACAATCCTGGTGGGCAAGCAGGATTCCTGGACTTAAGTTCAAGACAGGCTTTTTTCGATAATCGAGAGTTTCTTTTAAATAATTTTCAAAATCCTGAACAGAGCTATCTTATTGAAGTCATTACTGACCCTGAAGAACCAATGCCGCCGTTGTGGTCAAGTTTCCCTCAGGTGACACCTGAAGAAGTTGAAGTATTAAAAGAGTGGATTATTAAAGGTTTACCTTAAGGAGAAAAGAATGAAAATGTCAATACTCTTACTAAGTTTATTAATAATGAGTTTTACTAATGCAGCAGTCAAAAAAGCTGAGGTTAAATTTACAGCAATTGGCAAACCATCATTCATAAGAATTACTGGAACAAGTTCAACTCTCTCTGAGGATTTGAAGGTAGAGAATAATAAGTTAAATGGAAGTTTTGACTTTGACTTAGAGTCTTTAACGACAGGTCTAGAATTAAGAGATGATCATATGAAGAATGAATATCTTCATATAAGTAAATTTCCAAAAGCAAAGTTGATTATTAAAGATCTTACTATTGAAGATAATGTGAACTTTCAAGCTATGCTGGATTTGCATGGAGTAAAACGTGCTATTAAAGTCGAAGCAACTATTGATCAAGATGGGAAAACACTTGAGATTGAAGGTAAATTTGAAGTTGATTTAAGTAAGTTTGATATTGCAATTCCTTCATTTAAAGGAATAACTGTCGCTAAAACTGTAAAAGTTAATGTTGAAACAAAAGTAATATTGCCATGATTAAATTAATAGCTATTTTAATATTTAGTACTAATGCATATTCATATGTTGAAAACGTTTCCAAAGGGTACCCAAATTGTATGGCCTGTCATGTGTCAGCGACAGGTGGTGGAATTTTAAATGATTATGGAAGAAGTGTTTCTAGAGAGCTTAGTACCTTTAAGGGGCCAAAGGGGTTTGAAGATCCATACTATGGTCTTGTCCATAATTCTAAGAATATCAAGTTTGGTGGACATCTAAGAACTCTTCAGTTTCATGCTGAGAATGATCAGATTAAAATTGGTCGAAAGTTTGTGATGCAAAATAATGCCGAATTTGCTGTTGAGTATACTAATGCATTTTTTGTTGGAACCGTGGGCACTAAAGAGGGTCCAAATGATAGTGAGGGAAAGAGTGAATTTTTAAGTGAAAGACACTTTGTAGGTTATAAAGCATCAGAAACTTCCCAAGTTAGATTTGGAAAATTTCGCCAACACTTTGGAATAAATGATCCAAACCATACCCGCTTTGTGAAGAGTGATTTAGGATTTGGTTCATATAGTGAAGCATATAATTTAGATTATATAAAATTCACTGAATGGGGGGAGATAAATATATCTCAAAGCTTGGGTGAATTTTTTAGTGATACTGATTTTCAAACTGATGAAAAAAATATTATTTTTAATATTACCTATTACGGAGAGGGTAACTCTCGTCACGGAATCAGTTTTTTAAAGGGAAAAACTAATTTAGTAAGTCGAGAAATTTATAGCCTCAATTCAGTTTTTGCAATAGGTGAAAAAGCTTATGGCCGTTCTGAAGTTGATTTAGTTAAGTCGTCCACTTTAAATCAAATTGGTAACGATTATGGCTTTTATGGTGCTCACGTCTATGGATACCAATTTATAACGGGTTTTCAGGGATATTTTGTATTTGAACATAAACAGAGTAATCTTCACTTGAATGAGACTCTTGTTCTATCTCCAGGAGTAGGCTTTCAAATGTTACCATTACCTCATTTTGAGTTAAATGCTGAGTACCAACAAAGAACGAGTAAGAACGATTCTGCAAACAAAGAAGATCGTATATTTTTAACCCTTCATCTATATCACTAGGATTTAATAATGTTAGAAACTTATACAAAGAATAAATTTAATGAAGATCGCTCTCTTAAGATTAGTCACGATTTAGTGAATATTGCAAAAAAGAGAAGAACGACAAGAGTTTTTACAGGTGAAGTCGTTTCAGATGAACTTATTGATAATGCTATTCGTATCGCTGGTCTAGCTCCAAGTGGTGCGAATAAACAACCTTGGTTTTTTTGTAAAATTAGTGATGCTTCTTTAAAGCGAGAGATTAGACTTTTAAGTGAAAAGAGAGAACGTGAGTTTTATATCGAAAAGCCGAATAAAAAATGGATAGAAGATTTGAAGCAGTTTCATACTTCAGAAGATAAATCATTTTTGGAAAGTGCTTCTCATTTAATTCCAATTTTCTATAAAAATACAGAGGTTGATAAAGACGGTGATGTTTCAAAAAATTACTATGCTAAAGAGTCGACTGGACTTGCTTGTGGAATGTTAATAAATACACTTCATTTAATTGGGCTGCAGACACTTACTTATACGCCGACAAAAATGACGTTTCTAAGAGACTTGTTACAACTTCATAAGTCTTACGTTCCATTTATGATGATTGTCATTGGGGTTGCTCCAGATCGTTATGAAGTACCAAAAATTTCAAAAAAATCTTTATCAGATATATCTAAAAGTTACATTCTAGACAGTTAAACTCGGTTATTGTAAAGAGAATTATTTACTAATTTAGTGTTGTTATAGTGTGTTTTTAAATAGATAATTTTCCTACTAAAAATTTTTATAAAAAACTATTACAGGGAGAAAAAATGAAATCTATTTTTATTTCATTAGGTCTACTTACTTCTTCTGCTGCTATAGCAGATATGAAAGTTGATCACTACGGATTTGTTAAGGCATCATTAATGGTAACTGAAGATCTTGATACGAATTCTAGAACGAAACCATTTTTTGCTGAGAATGAAACAAGCTCAAGTGCTGCTGACAAAGAATCAGGAACTTATCTTTCAACAACTCAATCGAGATGGGGAATGAAAGTTTCAAATGGTTCTAAAGTAACAGGTAAATTTGAATTTGATTTAGATGCAAACGTTAGTGGAAATAATAAGAATGGTGCGAGTTCATTAGCTAATGGAAGAATAAGACAAGCTAATATTTCTTATAAAGTATCGAGCAACGGTACAATTAACTTTGGTAAGAAGTGGACAGTTTTTATGGGAGCACTTCCAAATACTGTTGGTTTTACTAGAGTTAATTTCTTCGCAGGTAACTCAGGTTTCCTTCTTGACGGTGTTGATTACACTCATAACTTAGGTAACACAACTCTAAAAGTTGAACTTGCTAATACTGGTTCAGATGATAATGCACAAGTTAGTACACCAACTTCTACACTTGTTGTTAATCACAAGATGGGGAACCATATGGTAGGTGCAGCATACACAATGGCAAGTATTGACGCTTCAAAGACAGATGCTACAAATAACAAAGATTCAGATGCTGCAGGTATGAAGCTTTATTACTCTGGTAAGTTTGGTAAGCTTAGCGCAGTTGCTGAATACACGATGGGTGAGAACTTAGGTTCAATTCACACTGGTTTTCTAGGTTCAGCTTCTGATACTACAGATACGAAAGTTGAAGCAACTGGATACTTTGCATCTTTAAGATATTCTCTTGAAAAATGTTCTCTCTATGGTGGATACGGTATGAACGAGCTTGATGATTCAACTCAAGTTGCTAGTTCTGGATCAACTTCAGGAGTCTCTTCTAATACACTTATGACTGTTGGTTATGATACTATGTTAGATAAGAATTTAAAGTTCTTTGTAGAGTACAATGGTTTTGAAACTGACTTCACTTCAGGATCAACAACAACTTCTACTAAAGCAAAGCTTTATGAGCTAGGAATGGTATTTAATTTCTAATTTGATTTGACATACAAAAGAATAGGCCATCGTAAGATGGCCTTTTTTATGTTTAAATTTTAATTTTTCTTATCCGCCGTGCTGCTGAAAACATAGCCCAATTTTTTCAGATAAGTCTTCTTCTTCCCATGGCTTTAATAGAAAGTTACTTGCACCTTCTGAAATTGCATCGAGAATCTTTTCTTGTTCATTTTCTGTTGTTAAGATTAGAAATGGCAAGTTTACAAATTTTTCATTAGCACGAACCCATTTCAAAAGATCGAGTCCAGTTTTACCTGGCATATTCCAATCAGATATAACAAAATCAACTTCATGAGTTTCTAGGACCTCAATTGCTTGATCAGCATTTTCCGCTTCTATAAAGTTTCCATCAAAACCAAATTCAAGTAACTGAGAAGTTACTAAGCTTCTAATTGTAGAGTAGTCATCGACAACTAGAAATCTTGCATTAGGTTTAATCATTTTCTGCCTCTTTTATTATGTGATTTATAATGATTATAATATATTAGATGACTGAAAAAAATACTAAGCAAAAAATATTCTATTTTGGAGAAAGTTCTGATTACGGTACTGAGTTAAAAAATGATTTAGAGGCGTTAAGTGATGACATTGAATTTGTCCATCAGGAACAACTTCTTGTTCCCAATGCCGTAGAGGCATCCTATGGGCTGGAGTGCGATGTTCTAATTCTTGACTTTATTAATAAAGATACGGATCTCAGGAATTTTAAAAGATCCCTCGAGGGAGTTGTAAAAAAAGTAAAACATTATGTCGCACTTTTGAATGAAGAAAGAGTGCCAGATTATGTCACCACGAATCACTCATCTGGTGAATTCATCTACTTTTATAAAGGGGTAGAGAATATTGATATTGTAAATTATGTTTCATGGGTGATTCTTAATGAACCTATAAAAAATGAAAAATACTTAACAGCATATTATAGAGATACTTTAGAGTTCAACCAGCTTATGAAAGTGAGATCAATTACTCGAGACAGCGCTATACTTGAATCAGATTATGATCTTGAAGTTGATAAGAATCTAATGCTGTCTCCTAATTTTGAAAAAGATTTTTTTCATTCACATATGCATTACTTAAAGGATGTAAAGAGAAAGATAAACTCCTTTTACTTTCAGAATATATATGAGCTTGAGTTTAAATACTTTTTAAAACCTATTAATCGCAATAATTCACAAGCAGTACTAAATCAATACAGTTATGATTCTTCGGATGCAACTGTTTCTTATAAGTTTATGGAACAGTGGTTGAATGTAGAAAAGAAACAAAAAAATGTTCTTCTTGTCAGGAATAAAGATGAAGATGAGCACGAAGTTGATTTAAGTGCAGAAACTGAATTTATTAAACCGGATAAGAAGTATGAGTATATGGCAAGGGCCGGGTTTTATGATTGGGTCTATAAGAACACTTCGCTCTTAAGTTTTAAGACTGAAGTTGTTGTGATATATTCAAAAAGTTCAAAGACGCCATCAAAGTTTAAGGATTACAAATATAACCTCTACTTTCGCTCAGAGATAAAAGATTCCTTTGACGAAGTCTCTAAAGATTACCCTAGTGTTATTGTCTTTGATTGGAACGACTTTGACTCTTTGGAAGAGTTAAAAGAGTATACTTCTAACTTTATGCATCATAAGAATTTCTTTCCTTATGTACTTCTTTGTAACTACAAAGGATTAGGTTTTAGAGAATTACAACATCAACTCGAATATCACTTTGTTTTACAAAGTCCTGGGGATATATCCCAAGATTTTATTGATAAAATATTAATTCTTTTTAAGAAGAAGAAAATTGAAGCTGAAGAGAACAGGGCGACAAAGAGATTGAAAAAGATAAATGTTTCTGAGTTAGAAACAATATATCCGAAGTATATTTTTGATCATGAAGTTATTATCGACTTTGACAATCCCTTTGGAAGTATTTCTCTAAAACAAGAGTTTCGTATTACAGCGATGACTGAATTTGATTTAGTTTTTATTTCAACTAAAACGATTCCAATAGGTGCTATTTACTGGGTAGAGAATCCATTCCCATTTCAAATCGTCATTGTTCCACATAAGCCTGGATCACGAGAATCGGAAATTAAAAATTGTTATCGTGGTGTTATTCACTATATTGACGAGAGTCGAAAAATGGCTCTTCGAAGATTCATCAATAAAGTTTATCAAATGAATGGTACTAATGATCGAGAGTTGTCAGAAAGCGAATTAAAAGAATTAAAAAGAACATTTTTAGTGATTGGAGGGTAGTCTCAAAGGAAAGCGCTTACTTCTAAGTCGTAAGCGCTAAACTAAATTATTGTTCTGTATTTAAATTGATATATTTTTGAATTTCTTCAAAATTTCTATTTGTACAGCTCACAAAATAATAGTTAAGCGTTGTACCGTAGTTGTAACAATTCATTAAAAAAAGTCGATTGGCTGTTCTTCTTACGTTTTGAAAATTTCTGTTAATACAACTCGTAAAGCTAGGATCAACCTGATTACTGTAGTTCGTACAGTGATAAAGATTCAAGTCTAGTTCATAGCTAATTTCTCTGAAGTTTCTGTTTACGCAACTTTCATAAGAAAAACTAACTCCACCTGTTTGAGTATAATTACGACAGTTTTCAAGCGAAATTGCCTGACTTGAAAGAGCAACTATTGAAGCTATAATTAGTTTTAACATAAAGACTCCTATAAATAATAAGTTTGATAGGAATATGTTAATGAGTATGTAGATTAATCGTCAAATCTTAGTTATCATTGTTGAGTTAATGTTTGAGATCTAGTTGATCTCTTTTGGAGGATGCTTCATTGAATGAGGAAATCGTTGTGAATGATACTAATGAAAATAATACTGAAGATTTAAAAAAGTATTCTAAAGAATGGATGCTTAAAGAGGCTTGGTCTTGGATATATATCTTTTTTATCGTCTTTGGCTTCAGATCAACTTTTATCGATCATTATCATATTCCTTCAGGATCATTGCTACCAACAAATGCGATAGGGGATTCCATTGTCGTTAATAAAATGTCTTATGGTTTTAAACTGCCATTTTCTGAATTCTTTGGTACGTACTCTCGGTGGCTAGGAAAAAGTGAGCCTTGGAAGCCTGTTTATCTTACAGAGCAAAAACTTCCTGATCGTGGTGATATCGTCGTTTTTGAATACCCTGTCGATAAAAGTATTCTTTTTGTTAAGAGAACAATTGCTGTCGCAGGTGACACTGTTGAAATGTATAACAACGAACTTTATATCAATGGTGACAAGATAGAGAGAACTTTAGTTGAGGATGATGCTCATCACAGAGAGCTTTTTGATAAGAAGCCAGGAATGGACCCAAGTAAGTTGGTTTTCTATAAGCAGAAAATCGGAGATAAAGAATTTGTAACGGCTCAAGATTCAAGAGCAACACCACAATCTTTTCAAAAGATAGTTATTCCTAAAGATCATATATTTGTCCTAGGTGATAATAGAGATTATTCTGCTGACTCAAGATATTGGGGTACAGTTGATAAAAGTCTCATTAGAGGAAGAGCGTTTACTGTATGGATGTCTCTTGTTTACCCATGGTCTTCAGAGCCATTTCATTTTAGACCTTCACGTATAGGGACAATGTTATAGGGAAATTATGTTAGAATT
>CAWUIU010000081.1:0-10596 GCA_963922285.1 uncultured Oligoflexia bacterium
CCCTAAAGATTGTTGAGTGAGCAACAGGTACCCAAGGAGCTTTCTCCTTAAAAATTTCTTGTGCTTTTTTGTAAAGCTCAGTTCTTTTACTTACGTCAGTGATAAGCTTCGCCTTGTTGATTAGATCATCAAAGTCTTTGTCACACCATCTTGCATAATTTGATCCAGCACCAACTCCCTGGCATCCAAGAAGAACGTGAAGGAAATTATCAGGGTCACCGTTATCTCCTGTCCAACCAAGTTGAAGCATGTCGTGTTCACCAGCTGAAGACTTCTTTAGGTAAGTTGGCCAGTCAAAGGTAACGAGTCTAACTTTGATTCCAATTTTAGCAAGGTCAGCTTGCATTAATTCACCCATCTTCTTTCCAGATGGATTGTATGGACGTGAAACAGGAAGTGTCCAAAGAGTTGTTTCAAAACCACTTTCTAGACCAGCTTCTTTTAAAAGAGCTTTCGCTTTTTCTGGATTGTACTCGTACTCAGTAATTGAATCATTGTATGACCAGATTGTTGGTGGAAGAGGGTTCTTCGCTGTCTTTGCGTTTCCTAGATAAATCGCTTCGATGTATGACTTCTTATTAAGGGCCATGTTAACAGCCTTTCTTACTCTTTCATCATCAAATGGTTTTTTCTCTGTATTCATTGCTAGGTAACCAACGTTAAGACCAGCACCGCTTACAACTTTTAGTTGATCATTTGTTTTCATGCTATTGAGATCAGTTGGTGATGGCTCAATGATAAGGTGACATTCACCAGTTTTTAATTTTTGGTATCTAACAGATGCATCTGGTGTGATTGAGAAAACTAATTTATTAATCTTCGGTGCACCAAAGAAGTAGTTTTTGTTAGACTTGTACTTGATGACATTATCTTTTTGATAGCTTTGAAAAACAAATGGTCCCGTTCCTACAGGAAAGTTGTCAATCTCATCTTTTTTGTTTGCAGTTGCAAGTGTGTCTGCATATTCAGCAGAAAGAATCGACATGAAACTCATTCCCATATTTGCTAGAAAAGGAGCATCTGGTTTCTTAAGAACAATTTGAATTTGATAGTCACCAGTTTTCTTGATCTCTTTTACAAGATCTCCCATTCCCATTCCATTGAAGTACTCATAAGTACCGCCACTAACTTTGTGATATGGGTGAGACTTGTCATACATTCTATTAAATGACCAAAGAACGTCATCAGCATTAAAGTCACGTGATGGAGTGAAGTACTTTGTCTTATGAAACTTAACACCTTTTCTAAGGTTAAAAGTATAAGTCAATTGGTCCTCTGAAATCGACCAACTTTCGGCTAATGCAGGAACGATTTCAGTCGTACCTAGTTTGAAATCAACAAGCTTGTTGTAGATAGTGTGGGCCGAAGCATTGTTTGAAGTTCCATCAGTTGTAACCTGCGGGTTAAATGCCGTAGGTGATCCCTCTGAACAGTAAACAAATGTCGACTTATTTCCTTTTTCCGATTTACATGAAAAAAGGAGTGTTAATGATAATAAAATTAACGCGTAACGTTTCATAACGTCTCCCTCCTTAAAAAATTGAATAAATCATAGGATAGGAGAGTGCAAACGTCTAGAATTTCGGGGATTTACTATTTTTGGCTGCAAAAATTGAAAATAAAAAACTGCAGTCTCGCAATTTCAGTAGGTTAGAGTTCTTGTCATTATACATGATTTGCATGCTCAGTATTAGGAGGGAATCATGATTAATGCTATAATTTACGCTGAGGAGCTTGAAAGAGTAGGCTTTTCAAAAGAGCAGGCAAGTAAGTCTGTTAAAATCTGGATGGAGCTAATGAATCAAAACTTTGCAACGAAGAATGATTTAAGCCGTGAGACAGGCGAACTTAGAATGGAAGTTCTTGAGTTGCGTAAAGATATGGAAAAAATGGAGCTTAGGCTCACAAATCGTCTCGGCGCTATTATGATTACTGGTCTTACTTTAGCCAGCACGAGTGTTGGTCTAATTGTTAAACTCTTATAAGTAACTCGGTCTCTGATCGTATTCAATCGGATCTTCAATACCAGCTTTTTGAAATCCTCTTAGTCTAAGTGCACATGAATCACAAACTCCACATGCCTTGTCCCCGCGAGCGTAACAAGAATATGAATTGATAAGTGGTGCTTCAAGAGAAACTGCTTTTTTTACAATCTCATCTTTTTTAAGGTCGATAACTGGAGTGATGATTTCAATATTACCGGCCTTGGTACCTTCTTTGATCAGGTTGTTGTAAGCAGCATAGTAACTTGGACGACAGTCTGGATATCCAGAGGAGTCCTCATTAACGGCACCAATATAAATCTTTTTGGCACCTATAACTTCTGACCAGGAAACGGCCATAGCTATGATGTGAGTATTTCTAAAAGGAACATAGCTATCAGGAATTTCTTCTGAGTCACCTTGGAATTTCTTTACATCAATCCCATCATCAGTAAGAGAGCTACCACCAATTTGTTTAAGAAAGCTAACGTCGATTATCTTTCTAAGACTCTTATCGACACCGTAGTGATCAGCAATTTTATGGAAGCAGTCTAATTCTCTTTCCTCTGTCTTTTGACCATAGTTAAGATGGAGAAAAGCCAGGTTCTCATACGACTCATTGGCAATGGCCGCACATACGAGTGAGTCCATTCCACCACTAACAAGAACTACAGCTAAATCATTAGACTTCGACATAATAATCATCCTCTTTCATCATCTTTTAGTTTTACGGCATCAGCCTGCTTAAAGACTTAACAAGATTCAGCGGTAGTATTGATAAAGTTTAAGAACTCTTCAGCGATCGCATTTGCTTTTGCTTTCTTCGCTTCGAGTTCACCATTAGCTACTTGAATCATAATATAGAATTTAATCTTAGGTTCAGTTCCTGAAGGTCTTAGATAAAGACGTGATCCACCCTCAAAGTGGTAACCAATAACATTACTCTTTGGCATGTTAAGGTTTGTCTCTTTTTTAGAACTTAGTTCAGTACTCGTACCTTTTATATAGTCTTCTATAACTTGAATATTTAGACCACACAAGCTTGAAGGATTAAGAGCTCTGAAATGATCCATGATTCGTGTAATTTTTTCAGCTCCGGCCTTACCTTGGTAAACAAGATTAACTAATGTTTCTTTAGAGAAGCCATATTCTTCATAGATTGAGTCTAGGGCCTCAATTAAATTCTTTCCTTGCTTCTTGTAGTAGAGAGCAACTTCGGCCATAAGTGTAACAGAGGCTATACCATCTTTATCTCTCGCAAAAGTATGCGGAAGGTATCCAAAAGACTCTTCAGTAGCGAAGACAAATTCCTTTTCAGGATTAGACTTTTCGAGCTCACTCATTTTTCCACAGATCCATTTAAAGCCTGTAAGAGTATTGAAAACTTCTACGTTAAAGCTCTGAGCAATAATATCTTGCAAAGGAGTCGTTACGACTGTTTTTACAAAGTAGCTATTCTCGTTAAGGGCTCCACGCTCTTTCATATTTTTGAGCATGTAGTGAAGCATAAGAACACCAATTTGGTTTCCGTTGATATATTGAATTTCCCCGTTGTGTTTAAAGGCGACGCCAAGTCTATCTGTATCAGGGTCTGATCCCATCACGATATCAGCATTTTCTTTTTCCATGAGATCCACGGCCATCTTAAGAGCACTTGGATTTTCTGGGTTAGGGCTTGAAACTGTAGGGAAGTCTCCATTAGGCTCAGCTTGTTCTTGGACGATTAATACATTGTTAAAGCCAAGGTCTGAAAGAGCTCTCTTACATGGAATAAGTCCCGTTCCATGAATTGGCGTATAAACGATCTTTAATTCGTCTCCATTTTCTTTACAGAATTCTGGACTTACAGTTTTTGAAAGAATGGCATCATAATACGCATCTTCAACTTCTTTCCCAACCCATTTAATAAGACCATCAGTCACGGCCTGGTCAAAATCTGTTGTTCTAATATCTTCAACATTTGTAAGTCCGTAAAACTTATCAATGATATTTTGATCATTTGGTGGCGTAACTTGAGCACCATCATTCCAGTAAACTTTGTAGCCATTGTACTCTGGTGGGTTATGACTAGCTGTCACCATAACTCCTGCTTGCGAGTTGTGATGTCTAACAGAGAATGAAAGGAGAGCTACAGGATTAAGGCGATCAAAGATATAGGCCTTAATTCCATTTGCCGCCATGACGGCTGCTGTTTCTTTTGCAAATTCAAAAGAGAATCTTCTTGAGTCATAACTAATGGCCGCAGAAGGTTTAGTGACACCATTTTCTTTAGAATATTCAAGAACTTCAAGTGCAAGAGCTTGTGTTGCTTTACGAATATTATAAAGATTCATGCGATTCGTTCCGGCTCCAAGGATACTTCTCATTCCTCCTGTCCCAAATTCTAAGTCTTTATAGAATCTTTCTTCAATTTCTTTAGTATCATTATTATCCATTAGTGATTGAATTTCATTTCTCGTTGATTCATCAAAATATGTATTAGTGGCCCATTCTTTAGCTCTTTCTAATGACGTCATGCATTCTCCTGGGATATCGCTTAATTTAAAGCGCTATTTTTACAAATCCTATTCAGAATGACAATTTGCTATTTCATCGTGTATAATAGTACAGATATTGCATAAAAATTAATAGTTTAGTCACTGTTAAAGGAGAATATGATGGCCAATAAGGACATGAAACATAAGGATAATATTACTGGAGCTTGGTATTGTACAGATCCAGATGATGATAACGGTGAGGGCTGTATTGCTTGTAACGTATGTTATACAGGAGCACCTGACTTTTTTGCTGAAGATGAGGATGGAAATGCTTATGTTCAAAAGCAGCCAACAACTCCTGAAGAGATAGAGCTTTGCCAAGAGCAATTAGAAGCATGTCCAGTTGCTTCAATCGGTGATGATGGAGCATAAGTAATAGGCAAAAACATAGGTTTGTATATTCAAAGCCTGCTAGCTTGAGTCTTGAGCTAACAGGCTTTTTTTATTATAGATTCTCAATTAAAAATTGCCATGTGCACTGGTGTTCCATCATTTTGATTAAGATTTCTTGATTATATTATCGATCTTTGTAAAACCTGTTTTTACCTATTGTTGCGCAGGGCTTCTGATGACCTTAAACTATTAATAATAGGGAATTAACAATTACAGAGGGGAGGAATATGAATCCTACAAACATCCAACTGGTTGGTACTATACTATTTGCCATCGCAGTTCTTCACACCTTTATGGTATCCAAAATTCAACATCTGGCTCATAAGTATCCAGAAGGTTCGATGATGGAAAACTTACTTCACTTCCTAGGTGAGGTTGAAGCAGTATTTGGACTATGGGCTGCTGTGTTCATTGCTTACTTCGCTGCAACTCAAGGACTTGTTGTCTATAATGAAGATCATAGTGCGGTCATTGGTGGTGCACTAAAGTATCTTGAACAAGATGTGAACTTTATTGAGCCAGCGTTTGTTTTTGTCATTATGTGTATGGCAGGAACAAGACCAGTCATTGTATTCGCTGAAAAGCTTATCATGATGGCTTCAAAGTTAATCCCACTTCCTGGAAGAATGGCATTCTATGTTGCTGCTCTCATCTTTGGTCCAATTCTTGGATCTTTTATTACTGAGCCTGCTGCGATGACGGTAACAGCATTAATTCTTCTTGATTATTTTTATTCAAGTGAAATGAGTAATAAATTTAAGTACGCAACACTAGGTCTACTTTTTGTAAATATCTCAATTGGCGGAACTCTTTCTCACTTTGCTGCACCTCCTGTTCTTATGGTTGCGACAAAGTGGAAGTGGGGCTTCATGCATATGCTAACTAACTTTGGTTTTAAAGCAGTTGTGGCCATTATTATCGGAACTCTTGTTATCGCTTTTATGTTTAAGGACGAGCTTAAAGGTAAACTTGAAATCAAAGCAAAGCACGAAGCTTGGATGGCACCTACTTGGTGGATGACTCTCATTCACTTATTATTTATGGGACTCGTTGTTTATACAGCTCACCACATGGTTTTCTTCTTAGGTCTATTCCTTTTCTTCTTAGGTTTCACTACTGTTACTAAAGAATACCAAGACGAGATTAAACTTAAAGAATCACTACTTGTTGGTTTCTTTCTTGGTGGTCTCGTTGTTCTCGGAAAACAACAAGGTTGGTGGTTACAGCCATTGATTGGGCAACTTGGCGATTTTACATTATTTGCTGGAGCGACAGGTCTCACTGCAATTACAGATAATGCTGCTCTAACTTACCTTGGAACACTTGTTGATCTTTCAGATTCAGCAAAATATAGTCTCGTTGCTGGTGCTGTTGCCGGTGGTGGTTTAACAGTTATTGCCAATGCGCCAAACCCTGCTGGTTTTGGTATCCTTAAAGGATCATTTGGTGAAGACGGTATCTCTCCTGGCGGATTACTTGCTGGGGCAATTGGACCGACAATCTTAGCGATGATATGTTTTTGGCTTATTCCAAGTTTATAGAATTTAAGTTTTAAAATAAGAAAGGGCTCTTAAAAAGAGCCCTTTGTTTTTAAATCTTCACAATCCAATTAAATGGGTCTTCTATCGTTTGTTCTTGAATGCCTAGGAGAGACTCTCTAAGACCTCTTGAGATAATTCCAAACTCAGATTTTAGTTTAAATTCCTCACTATCTTCTTGATGAATTGAACGAATCGGCGTAATTATCGCCGCCGTTCCACAGGCAAAAGCTTCACTACAACGGTCTTCTTTTATCAGCATACCAAGTTCATTAATCGTTATTCTTCTTTCAACAACTTTGAGCCCTTGATGTTTCGCTAGCTCGATAATCGATTTTCTCGTAATCCCATTTAAGATCGTATCAGTAAGTTCTTGTGTGTGTAATTCTCCATCAATAACAGCAAAGAAGTTCATACCACTTAATTCTTCTATGCTTTCCTTATCTTCAGCTGATAGCCACATGGTTTGATCAAATCCTTTCTCTTTTGTCTTTATTGCAGCATTTAGACCACCCGCATAATTCCCACCGGTTTTCGCTGCACCAGTTCCACCTTTACAGGCTCTAATCATTTCTTTTTCAACGAAAACCTTGATTGATCCACCTGAAAAGTAAGAACCAACTGGACTGGCAATTACGATAAACATGAATTCTTCGGAAGGTTTTATTCCAAGGTGTTTTTCAGTCGCAATCATAAATGGTCTAATATAAAGAGACTCACCACTTCTTTTAGGGACAACGTCTTTACCTAGTTCTGTAATTGTTTTTACAGCGCCCATGAAAACATCTTCTGGGACATCTGGCATCGCCATTCTTCCTGCTGAGAAATTAAAACGATGGAAGTTTTCATCTGGTCTAAAAAGAACAGGTCCGTTGCCTTTATAGTTATAGGCTTTCATTCCTTCAAAGATTTCCTGCCCATAGTGAAGAACTTTACAAGTTGGGTCGAGTTCAAGATTTCCATAAGGCTTAATAATGAGATCGCCCCATGTTCCTTCTTTATACTCAGAAACTGCCATAATAGGCAGTAGGATTTTACCGAACCCAACTTCATCGGGCATCGAAAACTCAGATATAAGTTTTTTAGCTTCTTCTTGAATGATCATTTTTATCCTTCTTATTTTTTACAAATATAAGCTGTCGCGTAGATTCTCCACTTCATTGAAACATTTACTTTGTCTTCAATGTAGATCGTATTAGCATCTTCTTTTGCAGCAAGATTTCTCGCGTGATTAATCGCGAGATCTTCAACGCCTTCGTCATTTTCGCCAACTACTTTTTTTACTGCGTTACAGCCTTTCTTAGGTTTTGTATTAAGTACTTTTACTCTTTCACCATCATCACTTAACTTTGTTTTTGATACAGCACATGAAGTAAGCACTAGTAATGATATTAAAATAAGATGTTTCATAATTAACCTCGATTTACTTAAATTTAGCTGATTGTACATGATTGTTAGTATTCCTTTAAGACGCACCTCGTGATCCTTTGTGCGTCTGGTCTTATTTAGGGTTCTGTTATTGTTAGAGTAGGTTTCTGTAGAAGTCTTTCAACTCTAAGCTATGTCTCTTACCGTTTACCTATGAAAGAAATAAGACATATTTTATTAGTAGCTTTATTCATTTTAAAAAGCTCCCTAGTTACTGCATTCAGTATCGAAGAACAAAGTAACAAAGAGAAGCTCTTATATGAAACATTGTTTGTTGAGCAAACGCAAAAGGTAGACATTGATCTAAATCTGTATAGTTTAGATATTAATGACTACCTGAAGCACAAAACAAAGTATGGATATTCTGTGAAGAAGGGAGGGGGAGAAGGTTATGTTCGAAGTGATCGCTATGCTTTAAAGCTTCTGTATGATCGTCCTTTTCAAAATACTTTGCCAATCTATGGAAAGGTTGATCTGGATCAAGGGATCGTTGTTGAAAGATTTTTCAAGGATAAAGATAGTGCTTATCGAGCAAGACCATTTAATCCATTTAAAATACCTGTCAATTACAAAAACTTTGAAGAGCTTAATGTTGGAGATAAGTTCTACATTCCTACAATGGTCAGTCTTGGTGTTGAGTTAAGCTCACAATATCTCATTAACTTTTTTGAATTATCTGCAAATGCTTTTCTTCTTTATAGTGGCCTTATCCAGTTAGATATAAAAAAAATTGATCATAATAAGTTAAATCTCGTCATTAGAACAGGAAGTGGTATTCGAGCTGGCCATGAGCTTCGGTTCTCGCTTTTTTCCCCTGAAATAGTATTTTCTATTTTAGATTATCAGATAAATAAAGTTTTAGATTTAAAGCTAATTTCAAAAAAATCATATTTTAATGACTTAGAGGGGACTCTATTAGACTTGATCTTCGACTTTTCAGATGAAGAAAGTATTCATTGCTATAATTCATTTTTTAAAAAATTTTATCGAGTTGTGAATCCTAAATTAACAAAGATAGTGAATAAGAGATTTACATTGAAGTCACTTGATTTACTAAGAAATTGTTCAGATGAGAATGACTCAATTATTAAAAGGCTGGATACGGTATATAAGTATACAAAGTCTGTGCGTTCGAATAGCTTGAATCCTCTTTTATTAAATATAAAAAACGAAGAAATGATAGATCGCTTAATTTTTGATAAAGGTCAGAACATAATCTCGTATCGAAAAAAGTATCGTTTCAAAAGTCCGCTTGAGCCATTTGTTACAAGTCGTGAGCAACAGCTACATTTGAAGATTCAAGGCACTAAGGAGAAGATAGAAGGAGAGTTAGTTGTCCACTTTTATGATTCTTTCTTAAGTCGCAAAAATATTAAGTTCTTGGAAGAACAATCGACATTTTATTTTAATGATGAAAAGTTTATTAGTCTGTTAATGGGGAAAGTTTATTCTCATCATCGAGAAAAAGTTTTGATCGAAAGCTCTATGCATTTCAAGCTAAATCATTCAATCGATGAAAGAAGTCGTCCACTTAATAATTTATATTTGCATTTAGACCTCAAACGTCGAAAGATTATAGAAAGTCTTTTTAAGACAAATAATGAAAGGATAAAGAAGAATCAGATAGTATCTCATCTTAATCGATTGGAGGAGCTTATTCCTAAATTGTTAAGCGGAGAAGTTAACGGAAAAGAAATCGTCTTTCTACGTCGCTCAAAAGTATTGCCATTAATTCTTCCGGGATATCTGCAAATGGTAGCAAACGTTAGTTATAGGGTTAAGTTTAATCAAATGCAAGTTGGAGGAACATATGAGCAAGATAATATGATGAAAGAGTATGAGTTTTTTTCTAGCTTATATCAATTCTAATTGTAGAAGGGATCGAGTTATATCACTTTTTGTCACAGGCTTTGAGAGGTATGAATCCATTCCAACAGCAAAACAGCGATCAATATCCTCTTTCATAACACTTGCCGTTAAGGCAATGATTTTTGGTCGTCTTGTACCAAAATTATCTATAATTTTCTCAGTGGTTTCATAGCCATCAAGGTTTGGCATATGGCAATCCATGAATATGATATCAGGATTGACTGTTTCTAATATTTGAAGAGCTTCAATGCCATCATTCGCAATTGTTGGTGTATTATTCATTTTTTTTAGTATCGCGGTGATAACTTTTTGATTAATCTTGTTATCTTCTACAACTAGAATCTTGAGATGATTTAAGCTTATTCTTGAAGGTTCTTTAATGATTTGATTCGTTTCTATTTTTTTTCCTATTGGTAATTTGAGATTAAGAGAGAAGGTTGAGCCAACATCTTTTATACTTTCGACTTTTATTTCTGATCCCATAAGTCGAGCTAACTCTTGGCAAATTGAAAGTCCAAGGCCTGTACCACCAAAACGTCTAGTGGTCGAAGAGTCGACTTGTGTAAACTTTTCAAATAGAACCTGAATGTCTTCTTTACTAATACCAATACCGCTGTCTTCTACTTTTATACAAATATCTGCCATTCCTGTATCATAAGATTTTTTAAGGGTGCAACTTACTTTTATTGTACCATTCTTAGTAAATTTAACAGCGTTACCAATGAGATTATTGAGAATTTGTTGTAGACGTATTTGGTCGCCATTTACAAAGGTATGGTCTGTACTATGCTTCCAGTTTGTTTCAATGATATTGCCGTTCTTGCTCGCGACAGAGTTAAAGAGGTTTTT
>CAWUIU010000082.1:0-10548 GCA_963922285.1 uncultured Oligoflexia bacterium
GGAATACATTCGAAACTGGAGTATTTGGATGGATTTTAAGATTGTAGTTTTTACGATATTTAGAGGGTTTGTAGGTAAAAATGTCTATTAGTAACATCGTAATAATTACTGGCATGCACCGGTCAGGAACTACGTTTGTAGGAGATATTTTAGGGCACAACAAAAATAATATTGTTTTGCACGAGCCGTATAATCCTGAATATGGATTGAAAAACAACCTTGAAGTATATCCAAAAGATTACGAAGAAGTTAAAAAAAGCTGGCAACAAGTTATTAGATTAAAATATAAAATAAAAAGAAACTATTTAAGAGACGGAAGAATAAAAAGAATTTTGAGATTTTTGTCAGGTGGTAAGAGTAATCTATCAAGACTTGAATGCAAAATTAAATCGAAATTTCAGGATAAAAACTTAGTAATTAAAGATCCTTTTTTGTTAAATGTGGTTGACAAACTGTCTACAGAGCAAAATATAAATAGCGTAATTTTGATCCGACATCCGATAGCCATATGGAGAAGTATAAAAAGACAAGGATGGACACTGAAAGATGGAAATAATGAATTGAGAGAATTTTGTGAACTTTATTGCTCACTATATGAAAATTTGTTGGAGAGTATAACTTATAATAAAAGGCTAATGCTTGTAAAGCACGAAGAGCTTTGTATAACACCAATAGCATTATTTGAGGAGATTTATGAGCATTTGGGATTTGAATTAACTCCATCGATTCGAAGTTTGATCGAAGAAAAAACAACAAACGAGTTATTCGACGAAAAGAAACTTCATAATATGAAAAGGAAGTCAGTCGACTTAGCTTGGGCCTGGAAAAAACGTCAAGAGCCTGAAGATGAATTTATCTTACAAAGTTGTAACTACATATTAAAAAAAGCAGATTATGTTTAGCTTAAAAATTATAGGCTTAATTAGTTTTAGTATTTCACTACTTCTATTAATACTTAAAACTCTCGAATGTAAGAATAAAAAGGTTATGTTGATAGAATTGCCTTTTTATGCATTTAACTTTGTGTTTCTGAACCTGTGGTTTTTAACGACACCGATTGACCTGCAAGATAGAAATATAAATGATAGTGTATATTTATATATTTTAATATTTAACATTAGCTTGTTAATATTTTCTCTTGTCAATAAAAATAGATTTGAAAAATATTCAACGAATAATATCGTTGAAATAAAGTCTCAACATAAACTGACACTGATAGGTTTTTTCGCGATTTGTATTTTCTTTACATTACTATTTTTTCAGCAGAAAGGTCTATATATACTAGGTTCAAATATCGAGGAGTCGAGACTCCAAAGTAGAGCTGGTAGCGGTTATGTACTGACTTTTATTACACGAGGGCTTACTTTAGCAATATCTATTGCAACTTTGTTCTATTGCAAAAGAAAAATTCCAACAAATATCTATATAATGCTCTTTTTTATGGTGGTGATGATTCAACTACTTACAGGGTTTAGATCATTTGCTGTAGTAACTATAATAATTTGCTACATGACATGGTCATATACAAAAAGGGACTTCAACATAACGGCCGTAGGTAAGATCGCTTTTTCTTTTGTAGCCGTTTTTTTTATACTCACTTACTATAAATTTCGAAATGACATACTAGTAGGTGAAGACACATTGACTGTTATGTTAGATTATTTCAACCATAGAGTCTTAATGGAATTACCGCGAGCGATCGGCATATGCATCGCGTATGTCAATCAAATTGAATTACAGTATGGCAAGACATTTCTTGAAGAACTAATTACTCTTGCTCCAGGCAGACAGTTTTCACTCGGTGATAAGTTGTATATGTATTCTTTTGGCTATAGGAGTGGCGCAATTATTACACCTTTAACTCCGAGTGTAATAGGCGAAGCACTCATAAATTTCTCTATATTTGGTGTTATATTGTCTGCATATGTAATAACAAAATTATTTTTACTGGCAAATAAATATATTTACAGAACTAAGCGAGTCTTTTTGTTTTGTTTTTTAATTAATATATCATTTATGTTTTCAAATTCATTGATGCTAGGGTTTGGGAATATGATTACATCTAGAATAGTTCCATTGTCAGTAATGTTAATGATGTTGTTGATTATGCAATTTGTCTTCAAGAACTTGAAAAGGATCAACTAATGAATCCCAACTTTTATTGTGTAGGGACACAGAAGGCAGGAACAACTAAAGTATTCGATATTCTAAAATCTCATCCAGAAGTATTTTTGCCCGAAAACAAAGAAGAGCATTTTTTTGACAATGACTTGAACTTTGAGAAGGGCATCGATTGGTATATAAATAACTACTTTCAAAACGTTGAAAATCAAAAGGTCGTTGGAGGTTTTACACCATGTTATTTGTATTTTCCATATTGCGCGCAAAGAATTTATGAAACTTATGGCAAAAGTACGAAGATATTGATTATATTACGAAATCCTATGGAACGAGGATATTCACAGTATTTAATGAGTAAAAGGCGTGGATACGAAGAATTAGAATTTCTCGATGCCTGTGAACAAGAGATGAGCAGGATAACTAATTCATTTCAATCTAAAGAGCGCTTCAGTTATATAAGTAGGGGTATGTACTATGAACAAGTTCAAAGATATTTAACCCTATTTGGAGCTCAGAATGTTCTCATATTGAAATATGAGCAACTTTTTTCAAGAGCAAACTTCGAATCAGAATTTAACAAAATTTTTGATTTTCTAGAAATACAAAAGATAGATGTTGATATAACCTCTAGGTCTAACATGGCCGCAGAGCCTAAGTTAAAGTTTGTCAGAAATATAGTATTTAAAGAAAATTTCGTGAAGAAACTTGCAAAAAAAGTTGTTTATAACCCTAAATTACGTTCTTTAATCCGGAATAAAATTGAAGTATTAAATACGAAACCAATATCTGAAAAAATTTCTGAAGATGACAAGAAGTTTCTTTATGAGCAATATTTTGCTCAGGATATTGAGAATCTTGAAACATTGATTGACATGGATTTTACTGAATGGAAGATCAAATAAGAGTAATTGCGCTCGTACTGAACTGGAGAGATAAAGAGTCCACTGTCTCTTGTGTAGATTCGATAATTCAGAATACAGAAGTATACAGAGTTGTGATAATCGATAATGCGTCGGGAGATTTATCTGTCGATCATTTTAAAGCTGTCTATGGTGGTAATAGTAAAGTTGATGTTATTGAGAACGATATCAATAGCGGTTATGGTGGCGGTAACAATTTCGGAATCAATTTTGTTGAACAAACATATGGACAAGATAACTATATCTGGATCGTAAACAATGACTCTTATATAAGAAACAATGCACTAGAATCTATGATAGATATTATAGATGATGAAAGTTACGTTGGTTCAGTCATAGTTCAAACAGACGAAGAGCATATAGAGTGTTACGGAGGGGGGAAGTTATATCCCTTGCTTGGTAAAGCAAAGTTATTTGGAAAGGGCACACACGTAAGAGATATCTCAAAGCTTAATGGTTACCCTGATTATATAATGGGTTGCAGCTTACTACTTCCGCCATCGTTCTTCAAAAAAGTAGGTTATTTCGATGAAAAATTTTTCATGTATTCAGAAGAGATAGACTTACAGAAAAGGGCATATTCAAAAGGATATATAGGTAAAGTATCATCGTCTTCTTTTGTTTATCATTATGGTTCGAAGGCCTCTGATGGAAAAAGTGCTTCATATTTTTATTATAGGAACAGAGCTGCGATATATTTAAACATTAAGCATTTT
The DNA here is from genome assembly GCA_963922285.1 of uncultured Oligoflexia bacterium. Lineage (GTDB taxonomy): Bacteria > Bdellovibrionota > Bacteriovoracia > Bacteriovoracales > Bacteriovoracaceae > Halobacteriovorax_A. The sequence continues at coordinate 3,758 of CAWUIU010000082.1, forward strand.
AGTTTCTTTTTCTCTATTCTTTCAGCCTTATTTTTAAGTGTTATTTGTATAAAGGATAGCAAATTTAATATAAAAAAATATAAAGCTTGTATTAGAGGTATAGTTGATGCTTTCTCCATGTAAGAGTGAATCAAGTAATCTTTCAATGAATTATTATATGGGAAATATGGAAGATATCTGTGAGGCCATATTAAAAAAGGAAATTAGTGGCTTCAAATTTATTGTAACTCCTAATATAAATCATATAGTTAAATTAGCAGAAGATACTGACTTGTCAAAGTCATACGCACAAGCTGAATATATTTTACTAGATAGTAAAGTTTTAAAAGTTATACTCGATTATAAAGGGATAAAACACGGTGAAGTTATACCAGGTAGTAGTCTGACGGAAAGGCTCTTTCAACAAGAGGAGTTAGAAAACTTTAGAGTTTGTGTAGTTGGATTGGAGAATTCCGATTTTGATAAACTAAAAGAGAAATATAAAACCTTTAATATGTTTCATGTTTATCCTCCATTTGGTTTTGAACAAAGATCTGAAATATACAACAAAGTACTATCGCAAATAGAAAGTATTGAGCCTGATATTATTTTCCTAGCAGTTGGTTGTCCTAAACAAGAGAAACTTGCTTTAGATCTTAAACGAAGAAACAAGATTTCAGGTATCGCACTTTGTATTGGTGCATCGCTTGATTTTTTGATAGGTAAGCAGGTTAGAGCTCCAAGGTTGTTTCAAGTATTGTATTTAGAGTGGTTGTTTCGTATGCTTTCAAACCCGAAAAGGCTACTATCACGTTATATCAACGATTTTATCAAACTGATTAGAATTCTTAAAAATGGATGATAAAGCTTGGCTAATTAAATTATCAAATATTTTGGTTTCAATATCTTTAAAAGTGGCGGGCGCTTTTTCGTTACTGGCTGTAACATTTGTATCAGCTAAATTACTTAGTTTTAATGAGTCAGGATATTTCATTTTTTTATTAGCTGTTTTTCAGACGGCGTCTCTGCTACTTAGATTTGGTCTTGACAATATAATTGTTAAACTTTTTAGTAATGAGGGTAAAGACAGTATTATCCAGGCCGATTTTCACGTTTTAATGTCTTTTTTTCTGAAAATTTCTGCAGTATATTTTCTATTTAGTTTGTTTTTCTACATGTTTTATTTAGAGGGGCATTCGTCAATAAGTTTGTATGAATACTACAAAATTATTATTATCATATTTTTAGTGTCTAGCTATTCTCTTCTTTCATTTCTCTTTCAAGCTGCATTACGTTTCAAGTCTGCAATGATTTATTTAAACGTAATGAATAACAGCCTATTTCTATTTTTAATACTAGTTACATTTATTTCAAATGTAATAGATTTGAATCTTTCCATTTTTCTAGATCTCTATTTAACAACCTCACTTTTGACTGTTATATTTGCGGGTATTCATATAACTAAGTTTATCGAAGAAGAGGCCCCAAAAGTTAATCAAACGGCATTATTTTATGATTCTTTGCCATTATTTGTTGTTTCCATTTTTCAGGTAGCAACTAATTGGTTTGGACAGTTTTTTGTTTCTAATAATTTCTCTGGTGATGAACTTGCGCTTTACTCAATTGCACAGCGCATGGCTATCTCTGTCAGCTTTATTTTGGTTGCAATTAATTTCGTTATATCTCCGTTAGTTGCCCGTGTAGATAAGACCAATATAAAACTCTTTGATAAATACTTTAACTTTTCAGTTTTACTTGGTATTTCTTTTTCGCTACCCATTTTTCTTGTTTTTATTTTTTTCGGATTAGATATCCTAGAAAAGTTTGATCCAGCCTATACAAATGCTTTTGGGGTTTTGTTAATTCTACTTGCAGGTCAACTAGTGAATGCTTGTTGTGGCTCAGTAGGATTATTTTTAATTATGTTGAATAAGAGCACGCTGTATAGGAATATGGTGATAATAAGCGGTATGATTTCGATATCACTTTGTTTCATGCTCTCAAATTTATTTGGATTATATGGAGTCGCCACGTCAACTGCTGTTGCAGTTTCTTTATTAAATATTAGTCTTTTTGTTTTATTAAAGAGAACTTTGAAGTCATAAATTTTTTTATGAATTGAGTAATATAGCATAATGCGTCTTTTTTTCTGTCACTCATAAGAAATGTTAGTGTTATTTGCTGTATTCTCTTTCTAATAGTACCTTTTTTATATACGTGATTTATCATTAATTTATTCAAAATTTTAGTTCTCAGTGTTTGTACATTTCCGAAAACATCTTCAACATATTCATATGTAGTTTTCAGTAATAATTTGCAGCCCCAGTTCTTTGCTAAAATCATTACTATCTCTTTATTTGCTCTTGAGGCTAATTCAGCAAAATCAAGAAGCGAGTGATGGTAAAAGACGCCATCTTTGAACATATGAACGGCGAGTGAGACTAGCATATGTTCATCTGTCATTTTTAATAAACTGTTAGACTTGTAGTGTGGATGTGCTTTAGATTTAGTGAAAATTTCGTCGATATCTATTTGAAAAAGCAGTGGGTTGCAAATGGCTGTATGAACATCTAAAAACACTTGTTTATTTACCTTGTGCCTCCAAGTTGATTCATAATACTCTTCAAAAGGTTTGTAACTCGCGGGTATTACTTTTTCATAGTGTTTTGACAATACACTGGTGACTTTTTCTAAATTCTCCTCTTTTACCAAAATGTCTATATCGGATGAACCTCTTGGGTACTTTTCTTCATAAGTATCATTGTTCAGAGAGCTGGATTTTAACAACACCACTTCTAGATTATTACTTTCTAGTTCCAAACTGATATCTGTAATAGCATCAGTTTTTAATTTTTCGGCCAATTGAATAATACTTGCCAAATGGGCCAGTGACTCCCCTTTTAAATTATATTTTTTTGCGATGAGAGGAGCGAACTTAGTATATTCCTTGTTTTTTAATAATATCTTTATTATATCAATACTAAGTTCATCAGGGAGTTTGCTGTATGAACATCTAAGTATTTTCTTAAATACTTTATTGTTCATTTTCCGTAATATGTATCTTGATAATAGTGTTCACCATAGTAGCTCATCTTTTTAGGTGAGGCTTGTGTAAGTACTACACCTGTCAAGTTAGCGTTGACACTTTTCAACCTCTTAATCGTTTCTTTTACTGTCCCAATCTTCGTTTCTTCTGCTTTAACCGCCACAATTGTGCAGTCTGACATCTTTGCTAAGACGCAAGAGTCGCTAACAGGTAGGGTGGGGGGGCTGTCTATAACGATGTAGTTAAATTTATCTCTCAATGATGCTAATAAGTTTTGAAACCTCTTAGAAGCAATTAATTCCATAGGATTGGGAGGTATGCTTCCGCATGTAATTACGTTTAGATTTGGGGCTCCATCAATCCTGTGAAATATATTTGCGTCAATCGTACCACTCAAGAGATCGCTCAAGCCCGCTTCCGACTTAATACCCAAGTCTTTTCCTACTGCAGGTTTTCTTAAATCCATTTCAATTAATAGAGTTTTGTCCATTTGACTGAGAGATACAGCTAAGTTAATTGCAAGTGTTGTTTTACCTTCAGAGCCGTTTGTTGATGTTATAAGTACAGTTTGCGGTGGATTGTCAATGTTAGAGAAAATAATCCCTGTTCGAATAGTATTTATTGCTTCAGCAAAAGTACTTCTCTGGTCCTCTATATATTGTTTTTCTGGGGGCGTATTGGTTTTCTTTTTTTGAACTAACGGTGTTATACCCAAAGTTGGGAGTTGTAATTCTCTTTCTAATTGATCTGGCGTCCTGAATACATCACCCATTAATTCCCTTATGAAAGCTGTAACAAGTCCCAAGAATAGGCCGAATACAATGCTTGCAGCTAGAATAAGTGATGCTCTGGGCTTTACGGGGTATTCAGGTACAGTCGCGGCATCAATGACTCTTATATTGGATGCGTCATAATCTCCTGATACATCAGCCTCCATAAGTTTACCTAGAAAACTTTCGTATACTCGCCTATTGTTTTCCACTTCCCTTTCTAGTCGAGTGAGCTCAAAACTTTCGCCTTGATACGATTGTAATTCCTCTCTAGTTTCAGCTATTAACCTTTTTATATTTTGTTCCTGGACTTGTGCTGAACGAAATTCCTTTTTTATACTCTCGACTATCTTAGCTGCTTCTCTATCTAAGTTTACTTGAGCACTTGCAAGATCTGATCTAGCTGCAATCATTTTGGGATGCTTTTCCCCATACCTTTCACTAAGTTCAGTAACCTTGCGACTTAAGGTACTTTCCTCTCTTACTAAGTCTCTTATAGTGTTACTTTGTAGAACTGGCCCGAGGGTTCTATAGTCCCCTTTTTCCGTTTCCAATAATGTAATTTGAGTGTAAAGCTCTTTAGCTTGAGAAAGTTCAGTCTGGGCTCGAACAAGTTCGGTATTTAATGTTTGTAATTGTGTACTTGCGATTCTTTGTTGCTGCTCAGTGTCTATTAAATTCTGTTGTAGTCTAAAAGTTTGTAAACGGTCTTCGGATTCCTGTAAACTTGCTCTGAGCTCTTCTAACTGTTCTGTAAGCCACTTGGCTGTATCTTTTATTTGACTTAAACGAGACTCCAGCCCGAATTCAATATATGCTTCACTTATTGCGTTAACAATTTTTGTGGCCAATATAGGGTCTTCATGTTGGTAGCTAATATCAATAATTTGGCTTTGTGTGCCACCTGTAACTGTTAATCCCGCTTGTATCGCTTGTGCAAGCATCGTTCTTATCTGTTCATTAGATAAGTTTGTGGATTGCTCCTCTTCTTCATTTGAAGGAAAAAGAGTGTTGATATTATTTTTTATTGCCTCAAATATTGAGTTTTCATCTGATTCGGCATTGTTTTGAGAAAGTTCATGTTTGTATTTCTCTACCAGGTTAAGCTTATCTACAACAGCTTCCGCAACTTTTCTTGATTGAATAATCTCATATTGAGTTTCATAAAAAAGGAAGACCATCGAATTCATAACATATTGGTCTTGAGCTGATGCATTAGGTTGTACTGGATCCGCCTGTATCTTCGCAGATGCCTGGTATATCGGAGTTGCCTTAGATATGTAATATAAAGCGAATGTTATGCAAATTGCAGTAATAAAAATTATTGAATATTTATATCTTTTAACTATTTTTAAATATAAACCAATGTCGATATCGTCGGTTTCATATTTTTCTAAATTTTTGCCTAGTTCCATATTTTGCATACAACTAATCCTTTAAAAGAAGCTCTCTTCAACTGTAATTACGTCACCAGGTTGGACAAGTGTTTTTAATTCAGCGTCTATAGCTTGCCCATTACCATTTTCTCTTATCAAACGCACTTTAGAGCGAGAGGCTCTTTCTGTAAAACCACCAGCTAACGTAATTGCTCTTTGAACAGTCATACCTTCTCTGTAACTGTAACCTCCGGGCTTTTCTACTTCACCATTAACATAAAACTGTCGATATTCGACTATAGCGATAGTAATATCTGGCTTTTTAAGATAATCACCTAAATATAAGTCATGAATAGCTTTCTCGGCTTCCGCAACACTAAGTCCTTTTACATTGACTTGGCCTATTAATGGCAATGCAATAGTGCCAGTACTGGATACCCTAGTTTCTTTTAAACTTAGATCTGGTTCATCAAATACAGTCACAGAAATAACGTCATCTGAACTCAATTTGTAGTGAGAAAGGTCTTGAGAGTATGCTGAGTTAATCATTAAAAAATAAGTGAATAAAACATACCATGTCAGTTTTATTAAATTTTCTTTTGAGGTTTGCTTTGAAAGCATATTAGTCTTCCAGTGAAATGTTTATGCTTAAAGAAAGTACATTTGCTGTGTAGTTTGCTATTTCAAACGTTGAATCGCGTTCTTCATATGTATAAGAGCCTGCAAGAGTAATGTTTCTATAGAGTTCATATTCAACGCCGACTTTATAAGAGTAACGTTCATCTTCGCGATCTGAGCTAAAAACAAGCTCGTCGTTTGAATATCCTGCGTCCGCAGTAAGTTTTAATAATTCAGTAAGCTCATGTGACAAAAATATACTGTAAGTGCTTCTGAGAAAACCACCTGCCTCTTCTAAAGATGAGTCTACGGACTCGCGAGTGGCCTTGGAAATCAACTTTGTGTAACTATTAATAGCCCAAGTTATTTGACCGTCATAAGCCAAACCATCAATGTCCTGAATATTAACCTGTTCGTAGTTTCTTTCCTGGTAACCAATATTTATGTCGCCAGTTAACTTACCCGTAAAATCCCAACTAAAACCCGCCCGATAACGTTTATAGGTATTGTCGAGTTCAAAATTTTGGCCAGGGCTGTAATCGTATTCAGTTAATATCGTTTCTAGATAAACTTTGGTATTAGGAGCCAAACGATATGTAAATCTTCCAGTAATTTGATCTGAAGTAAAATCAAGGAAATCTAAATTGTTGGTTGTGTAATCTCTAGTTGTTTTTCTATAATTTACAGAGAATCTGCCAATGGCTTTTTCTGAGCCATAAGCTAGGCCAGCTAACAGAAAGTCTTGATCAAATTTATTGTATTCTGTCATGTCAAGCTGGATTCGATTGATATATCCAGGCTCTTCGTGTTCTTTCTGATAACCGGCTTCAAGCCGAGTACTTAAACGAAGCGTATGTTCAAAATTTAGTTTTGCTTTAAAATTATGATCTGCAAAATCAGCATCATCTGAGTCACTAAACTTCGAGTAATCACCATCGTAGCTCAACTCAAAACGCTGCTTCCCAAAACCACCAATTAGTTTAAGTTCTGGGGCAACTGAAA
>CAWUIU010000083.1:0-10467 GCA_963922285.1 uncultured Oligoflexia bacterium
TATCTTGTGGATTTAGATTAGCGACGAGAAGATGTTCAACTTTAAACTCTGAAAATATCTTAGTAATACTCTTTATTTTTTTTACTTCAATATTTTTGAGATGTTCGGTTTAAAACTCTTTATTGACGTATCCGTGATAGAGGGAGTTAATAATTTTATTACCTTTTGAAGTCCTTGGATGAGCCCATCGTCCGCTTTTGTCTTCAACAGGTTTTACATTATTCTTTTTAGCAGCTTTCAACTATAAGTCCAGAACTGAGCGATGATGCTTGATCACTATGACAAGATTATCTCTGACTTTAACAATTCGCTTGTCTCTTAATATGAAAGATTTTATTTCACCGATTATGTTGTTACAATAATCGATATGTTTATGATCATTTTGGAGTTCTTGATTGCGAATCTTACCAATGGCTTCTAAAAGTACTACCTTTTCAATAATAGCAGGATCACTTAGGGCTTAACCATCTTCTAAATTGCGTGCGGTTTTACTGTCGAGATTGCTGGATTGAGAGTTATATAGCCTAAATTCTTTCTACCAATGATTGTAGGCATTAGCAGGAGATATTTTCTTATGGTCATTTTTAGAATATCTGTTTCGCTTAATCTTTCAAAGGCTCTCGATGAAACTGTTAATAATGGAAGAGAGAGTTTAATTATTAAAGAACTATCTCATGAATTCAACTTGTGTCTTGAGCTACTAATTTTAGACGACATGTGCGTAAGCTTGAATTTAGATAAAAACAAAGCTATGTCGTTTAACTGTGATTTCAGTACCTTGAGGTTCCTTAAAGAGTTTTTAAGCTATAAGATATGGAGAGATAAAGAAGTTAGCTTCTTTCCACGATTTTAATATGTTACGGATATCGATAAGAGCTTTGAGGCGTAAGTTTAATGCTTTCTAGTGTCTAAACTATTGCATTAAATTCAAATAGAATTTAAGATTGGTAGTGATCTTATTATCACAGTACAGAGAGGGCTTTTATGGGCGAGATGAAAAAAGTTTCATTCTTGATACTACTAATAGGAGTCTCTGGACTAGCTATACTTTACTATAGCGTATGTTTGGATTTACAGAAACAATCACGAGAGAAGTTTTACGGGGTTGCTCGAGATTACAGTTCTATTATAAGAGGACGTTTTGCCTTACGAGAGGAAGAACTAAATAGTATTGTTCTGTTATTTAAATCATCACAAGATGTTTCTAGATTAGAGCTGGAAGACTTTGTGAAATATATAATAGATAAAGATGATATAGATTTAGTTTGTTATAAAGGTGAGGACTACACTTATTCATCAGATATGAATAAGACTGAAGAGTGTTTGAGGTCTATTGAGGCAGAAAGTAAAACTCTATTAAATGATTCAGAAAATTTTATATTAAAGAGGTCGGTCTATAGTAGAGGTGGGCAAAAAGGACACATATCACTTCAAATTGATCTAAGAAAATTTCTGTCAGATAGCAATCGTTTTAAATTAGATTATAGTATTGGTCCTTTAGCTGATGCAAAGAGCTCTGGAGCAGTTAAGCAATATCAAATGTCGGCGATAAATTTTGGGAACTCGGGAGAGTTGTTTTTTGTAGGTGAAAAAGAGAAGTTCAGGCTAGGTTTCCCTAAGGCTTATTTACTTGTGATGTTCCTTATTGGGGTTTGTCTGTTATTTATCGTTTATATAATAGAATTAGTCCTAAAACGTGGGGAAGTTATTAGACAAAAACTGGAGGAGCAAGAGAAGATTGTTTTGGAGCAGAGAGAAAAGATGGTCTCTCAAGAAAAGCTTGCATCCCTAGGGACTTTAGCCGCTGGGGTTGCTCATGAGATAAAAAATCCATTAAACATAATAAAAAATTCTATTGAAGTATTAAACTCGTTTTTCAAAGATTACTCCATTGATAAAATAACTGAAGTCTCAAAGGATAAAACAAGTGAGGACTATGAGTTTCTTTGTGAAGATTACAATGATGCTAGGAAGGGATTGACTTTTATTGACGAAAACGTTGTACGGGCAAATAATGTTGTGGCATCTATGCTTGAGTTAGGTAACCAGACTGGGGAGAACGAGAAAGTATTGGTAAGTCTAAAAGATTTTGTATCTGAAACAGTTTATCTACTAAAAAAGTCCAAGCCTAGAGGAACAGGCAGGGAAGTTGTTGTTGAAGAATCTTATGCTTCGAATATGCCTGATGTTGAGATATTTAAAAATGAATTTCGACGTGCTTTGCTTAATTTGTTGGACAATGCTTACTATGAGACTGAACGCTATCGTAAGCAGGCAGATCCAATGGTGGAGGTTAGTGTTAATTTTAGTAAAGTAAATTCAACATTTAGTATAGACATAATTGATAATGGACCAGGAATTTCGGATAAGAATAAGAAAGCTATCTTCGAACCTTTTGTGACAACGAAGCCAACGGGACAGGGGACTGGACTAGGACTGTCCCTTACAGTTGATGTATTAAGTAAGCATGATGCTACTTTGGATCTTGTTAGCGAAGAGGGGAACGGTGCAAAGTTTTCTATTAACTTACCATTAGGTACTAGTGTCGGGGGAAAGTAAAGATGGCGAAGAAGTATGTGTTATTTATCGATGATGAGCCTAATATGCATGAATTAGTTAAAATAAAACTGAGAAGCTATATTAGAAAAGGGAAGATGACGCTCTCTTGTCATTTAAACGGTAGGGAGGCATTAGACTTTTTGTCAGAAAAAGTTGAAATAGCTGATGTTATCTTTGTTGTTTCGGATATTAATATGCCTGAAATGGATGGTTTCGAAATGCTACAGAATATAAAGAAGCTATACCCACAAATTGACGTTTACATGGCAAGTGCTTATGGCTCTCAGGATTCTATTGATAAAGCAAAAAGTCTTGGGGCTAAAGACTATTTTGTTAAACCAATTGATATGAATGATATTATTAGTTTAATTGATGATGTTATTAGTGAGGAAGTTTAACGTCGTTTATTCCCCATACTTACTTGTGATTGTGGTGAACTATACTTAAAACTAAAATGTCGGGAGTGGAAAGCGACGAACCCTAGCGTCAAAGTGCGTAGAAAGCGATCAATGTCAGGGGAAAATCTGAACTCTCAAACTAAAAGATTAGGGTAGGGCCTGTTTTTCTTCTTGTCGCATCGAGACAAGAGGGAGAAAAGGTGCTAAAGCTGTCTAGATGAAAAGATATTGTATATCGGGAATATTGTTTTTAGTTTCTTTCTCACTCGCCTACGGCTCTTGTAAAAATTTGTCAGCTGAGGAAAAGAGAGTTTTTTGTGGTACTAATACTCACAAAAAGCTTTTTGGGAAAATGTCTAAAAGATACGATGAGCTAGTGAAGAATCTCGAATCTTTTGCTGTAAGATCAATAGAGGATGAGCAGGCAGATTTCATTAAAACTTATTCGTATAGCTGTGGAACGAGTAACGGCTTAGAACAGATTCGTCTATGTGGACGCAAGAGGATTGAAGAACGAATAAAAGTCCTGGCATTCCGTTTAGCTAACCCTGTAAAAGTGAAGGCCCCAAGTGAACCAAAGTTGCCTTTCGCAAAATACTGTAGTGAGAACTTGAAAAAACAAACCTCAGAGGGGAAGTTACTTCGACACTTCCAAAGTTATTTGAATGCTAAAAGTTGCAAAGAGATGGATGATAAGAGGTTGGGAATAACAAGGTTCTCTTTCAGCTTGATAAAAGGTCAGGATATTGAAGTTAACTCTCTCATTCCTTTTTCCTACCTTACGAACTTGAGAAAATTAGTACTTCCATACGGTAGTAAGTTTGGGGACTTGACTCCCATATCGAATTTGACACTTTTGACGGAATTGTCGGTATCGGCATCGAAAATTAGTAGTATTGAGTCGATTAGAGGTTTAAAAAACTTAGAGGACTTGGGAATTAGGACAACTTTTGTGAAAGACATCGCTACTGTTTTTAAACTTCCAAGATTGCTTGAGCTTGATGTTAGGAACCTATCTGTGAACAAGAAGACTATTGCCAAATTTAAAGTGGCGAGTCCTCACACAAAAGTTTACGATTAGTTCATTAAAAATATTCAAAACTGACAAATTTCTTACAAAAACTTTGGGCCTTTTTTCCTGAAGCTGGTGATTACTTCCGTTCTTAAGTAATCAATAATCATTTTGGGTTCGTTCGGTACCAAAAAGGCAAAAAAAGCTCTGAAAAAATCAGAGCTTCTATGATATTAGGAACTTGGGTTATTGTCCTTGGTATCGAAAATGGCGGGAGTGAAGGGACTCGATTCACACATTTCAAAGACTTTTAATATTAACAAGGTAGGAATAATTACAGACACTTAACCTCATTTTATTCTCATGTCTTCTCATCATTTTTCACGTTTTTTCACTATCGACCGGAACAAACCGGAACCTGCTTGATGTAATATATACATCAATTGATGTGAGAAAGTAATCATTGAGTCATTTTTATTATTGATGTATAATAGATATCAAATGATGTAAAAAAGGAATCATTATGGATTTACTAGAAAATATCTTCTTATCTAAGGCCAGAGCAGGAATTTTAAAGAAACTCTTTTTAGAAAGAGATAGGGAATACTATTTAAGAGAGCTTGAAAGAGAAACAGGGGTTACTTATAAGGCCTTACATACTGATATTCATAGAATGCAGGAGTTAGACCTCATTTCTATGCGAGTAGATGGAAATAGAAATTACTTTAAGGCAAATACCAAACATCCACTATTTGAAGACTTTCATTCAATTGCTAATAAGGTTTATGGACCTATTCCAAAGCTAAAAGAGCTTTTTGAGAAACAAAAGGGAATAGAATATGCTTTTATCTTTGGCTCTTATGCAAAAGGGGAAACTCATGCCGGAAGTGATCTTGATCTTTTTATTATTGGAGATATTTCTGTAAGAAAGTTAAGCAATCTCTTATGGGAAGCACAAAAAGAAATAACTTACGAAATAAATGATCACATCTATACTCAAAAGGACTTTAAAGCTAAAAGAAATAAAGACCACTTTTTAAAGTCTTTAAAAGATACAGAAAAGATTTTTCTAAAAGGAAATGAAGATGAGTTTAAAGAAATACTTAGCTAAGAAAGATTCAAGGCTTCAGGTATTAATAAAAGAAGAAAAGACCTCTAAAAAAGAAATAGATGATCTCTTTGCGATCGTTCATAGAGATATTAAAAGTAGCGAAGAAGCTTCTAATTTAAATTTAGACTGGCAATTTGGAATTGCCTATAATGCTGCATTAAAGCTCTGTGTAATACCAATTAGAGCTTCAGGGGTTAGAGTAACTGGAGGTCCTCATCACTATATATCAATTTTGTGTCTTCCTTATTATCTAGGAGAAAGGTTTGAAAAAGATGCCATCTATTTTAATCGTTGTCGACGTGTCAGAAATAGAGTTGAATATCATTCAGTAGGAGGTGTTAGCGAGAGTGATGTCAAAGAATTAATTGAATTTTGCAAGGAGCTACTTGATAGTGTAAATGAATGGATTTACGCAAATCACACTGAGCTTATGAAGTAGCTTTCTTGCAAAGAATGTCCAATCTATCAAATTGAGAGAAACATTTTTGTCTTGTGATTATTTAAGATTTGATAAATTTAAAAGTTCTATCGCTTTTGTTATGCGTGCAGCGATACTTTCTCCCGAAAACTTAGTTGGTCGTGTTTTTTCAGCATCAGGAGTGATATTTCTCAAAATGCCTACAACATTACCATCCTTTGTCACAACTGGTGAGCCACTATTGCCGTGTAAGGCGTCTAGGCTTGAGTTAAACGATGATTCGCTAGATATGTTAGTAATTACTCCGTAAGAAACTCTTAAAGTGTTATCTGCATCCTTATAACCTATTTTTTTTAATGCTTTAACATCTCTTTTTGACTTGGCTGGAAAACCAAGTGCCCAAACTTCAGTACCTTTTGTCACCTGTTTCTTGCTAAGTTTTAGAAATGACTTAGGTTTGTAATTCACTTTCAATAAAGCAAAGTCGTTGCCTACTGGCTTCCAATTCTCTTTAGATAAATTTCTCAAAAGATAAACATTTCCCTTATATTTTTTATATATTGGAGAATTATCTTTGTTTGGCCATTCAGGTATTTCTATCTCGAGATCTGGACAAAGTTCCACTTTCCTTGAACCATTTTCGCGTTTTAATCTTTCGATACATTCTCTAGCAACATGATAATTTGTGAGAAAGTGTCCATCTTTAGATATAAAAAATCCTGTTGCTGAGTCTGTCATAAAAGCTGACTCAGTATGGCATGGTAATTTATTACAGTTTTGTTGATAAGCTTGGCATAACTCGTAAAAGCCTGGTTTAAGGTATGTGTTAATTTCTCCACAGAATTGATCTATTTCTTTTCTAGTAACTATTACCGGCCAGATAGAACCTTTATCCTTAAGAAACTTCTTAAGGTTTACTCCCTTTTGCTTTTTATAGTTAGCTTTTTCAACTTGAGTTTGAAAAACTCTAATATCAAATTTAAATACAGGCCTGGCTTTAATAACTGCAGCAATAAGATTTCTATTTTTTGGTAAAGAATTTATCTCATGTGGAGCAAATAGACCTTCTTTTGCGAATATAAATTGTGATATTAAAATTGCGGCTAAAAAAACTGTTTTATTCATTACAAAATTCTATATTAATGAATACACAATGTTGACTAAAATAACTCTATTTATGGAGTCCCAATTTCCCATACATTTCCCACAAAAGAAACATTACAAGAGTTTTCAATAGTTTAGACTTTAAAATATTTCCCATTCATTTTTCGCGATGAGAAACATCGTTTCCCGAAACAGGAAATTGTTGAAAATTTCCAAGTCTCATTTGTATGAAGTCTAGAGATTGAAATTAAAAATTTAAGAGTTAGGCGAGTGGCTGATTAAAAATTACTTGAACGTGATTAAACACCCACCTTCGCCAGTAAGGAAAAAGCTTAATGGAATCAAAAAGTTACTAACTTTCATTATTGACCCCCTCTCCACGAGTTTCGATGAGGTGGTCAATAATGGTTAATAATTTTGATTCTTAAGGCATTTTAAACTGGCGAAGGTGGGAATTAAATTGGATGTGAGTGAAGGTGAAATAGAAGTTGTTATGAATTTGTAAAGATGAATGAGAAGGAGATTTTATGGGTGGATTAATGTATAATGAGTTGGCTTGTGAACTACATGAGCAGCTCTTTAAAAAACGAATATGGCGAGTAGATGATGTAGCTAATTTTTTAGGTTGTTCAAAAGGACATATCTATAATTTAGTTTCCGATGAGAAGATACCGAGAATTAAAAAAGGTAAGTTTTTGTATTTTATTCCTGATGAAATCCATAACTGGATTTTAAGAGGAGAATTATGAAAACACAGAACAAAAGATTTGTGTCCTTGAAAGGTCATAAAGGTATTCGACAGGATACTAAAACAGGTAATTACCAGGCAAGAAAGTATATTGATGGAAAAGAATACTCAGAGAGCTTTTCTAAAATTTCACAAGCTTTAAAGTGGAAAAATGAATTTCATCCTTCTTTAAAAGAAAAAGAAGAGATACTAAATGAAAGCACTCATCGATTTAATGGAGTTGAAACAGTATATAAGTTTGAAGATATATGGAATTTATATCGAGAGCAGCACTTACCATCAATTTCTCCACAGTCTCGATCAGATGTTCTAAAAAGGGCGAATAAAATTGCACCAAAGCTTGTAAAATATAGAATGGTTCATATAAATGCTAAAGTTTTAGACTCTGTTGTAAAAGAACTTGTGAATGAAGCTTCAAAGGAAGCCCATAATAAAAGGCACTCTTTTGATAAAGAACTTCAAACTCTAAGAGCAATATTAAATTGGTATAAAGAAAATTATGATGCCATGTTTGTTCTTCCAATTCTAAAGAGACACTATATTGCAGGAACGATTAAGAAAAAGATTAAATCAACCAAGAAGATGACAATTTCTGAGGTAAAGAAATTCTTTGAAGCAATAGAAGATGAATTTTGGCGCGACTTTGCTGAGATTCACTTCTTTATGGCCGGAAGAGTTCAAGAACCTGCTGGTTTACAAGTTAAGAGTGTTGATTTTAAAAATCGAATCTTAAGTGTATGTGATGTAAGTGTCTGGGGAAGAGATAAGAAGTTTATGTATCTTAAAGAGATTCCTAAAAATGGTGAAGAAAGACTTGTTCATCTCAATGATCGAATGATTGAGATTCTAAAAAGAAGAATCGAAGATCGCTCAAGTCTTTGTGAGTACTTTAGAGAGTCTGATGGTAAGAGACTAGACTTTGTCTTTCACCTTAGTGGCGAGCCTCTAACTTATAGACAAATTCAACACCACTACAACAGAGCGTTAAAAAGAGCAGGTCTTTGGCCTGATTTTAAAGCGACGCATATTCTTAGAAAGGCCATGGCCAATATTGTTAGAGAGAATATGGGACTTGATGCAGCTCAAGCAGTAGGAGGATGGAAATCACGGGATGTGGTTGAAAAAATCTATACCAATAGTGCCCCAACGGAACTTAATAAAAGTGCAGTGAGTTTAGTGGAAGAGATGATGTTTAAAAAATAAATGATAAGATTCGACATTGACCGGAACAAACCGGAACCTGATTTTAGGCAAAAAAAAACCACAGTGGGTTAACTGTGGTTTCAATATCTTAGAGCCCTAAAAGAGCTTTAAAACTAAAATGGCGGGAGTGAAGGGACTCGAACCCTCGGCCTTCTGCGTGACAGGCAGACGTTATAACCAACTTAACTACACCCCCGTGTATCGGTAAGAAATAATATAGAGACTTAGGGTGAAGTCGTCAATATCTTTTTGCAAGAAATTTTCAGAAATCTAACAATTTTCTTCGACAAGATTGCGAAAATAGAGCTTGTTTATGTGCAAATGTTTAGCGAAAGAGGCGACAAAGCCTGGTCGATTAGGTTAAGCTTGCGTGTCAGCACAAAGAGAGAGTTATGGAATTTTTAAAAGCTTTTTGGCACTACATGTTAATATCTGCACCATTTTTAATGTTAGGAATGATCTTGTCTGGTTTTATACATGTCTTTATTTCCACTGATAAAATAAAGAAGGCCATGGGTGGAAAAGGATTAAGTGGAATCATTAAATCCGCATTTTTAGGAATCCCACTACCTCTATGTAGTTGTGCCGTTATTCCAACTGCTGCAACTTTAAAGAAGAACGGTGCATCTAATAGTGCAACATCAGCCTTTTTAATTAGTACTCCTGAATCAGGAGTCGACTCGATCGCTATGACATATGGAATGATGGATTTGCCGATGACAATCATCAGACCAATAGCTGCTTTCTTTTCAGCTTTCACTGCTGGTGTTATGCAAATGTTCTTCAACAAAGAAGAAATTGTTATTGAAGAAGAGAAGAAGAGTTGTTGTTCTAAGTCTTCGAAGAAAGAAAAGGACGAGAGTTTTTCTGGAAAGATAAAGGCGATGTTCAAGTTTTCATTCTTTGAATTAATGGACGACTTTGCATTTTGGTTAACTTTAGGTCTCATTGCAGGGGCGGTAATTAGTTTTGTTGTTCCAGATAACTTCTTTGAAGGCTTAAATGGCTTCACTGGTCGCCTGGCAATTTTAGCAATTGGTATTCCTCTTTATATCTGTGCATCGGCGACAACTCCAGTTGCTGCGGCTCTTGTCATGAAAGGGATGAGTCCAGGAATGGCCCTTATGATTTTATTAGTTGGTCCAGCAACTAATATTTCTAATATTCTCGTCATTGGTAAGTACATTGGAAAGAAAGGAGTCGTGATAAATGTTATCGCGATTGTACTCGTTGCCTTAATCATGTCATTTATTACTGACTATCTATACACAGCTTTTTCGTGGCCAGTAAGTTTTAAGGTAAGTACTCATGATCATGAGCATGTCTCAATGTTTACTCAGCTGACGACTGTTTTCTTCTTAAGCCTACTTTTGAAGTCTCTCCTTTTTTCAGAGCTTCCTAAGTTTTATCGAAAGTATATCACAAAGGCCTAGAATCTCTCTTCAAGAAAGTCTTTCGCTCGTAGAATCTTGGATAAAATTCCATTTAAGAGACTTGATTCTTTCTTATCAAGCTGTTTCCCAAGAACGACGGCTTCGAAGTTATCAATATCAAGAGCGACCATTTTCTCAGCATTATCCCAATCTTTACTAAAGCGTGTTTCAAATCTCTTTACTTCGTTCTCATCAAAGATTTGAGCACCAAACTCTCGAAAACTTCCTTGAAGTGTGTCAGGATTAATGTTTGAAGATCCTCCAAGTACGACCTTACCGTCAACTGATGTAATTTTACGATGGTTTTCTTGATGGTAATCTTGTTTGGTACCATCGGGAAAGTTTGCCGTGATTCCATAAGTTTTTCTGGCTCTTATTTCGATACCATGACTAATCATCTCTTTTACAAAAATTGTATTTGGAAGACCGTTCATACCAAAATTACCATTGTGATCGATAACGAGTTTAATTTCAACGTTTG
>CAWUIU010000084.1:0-10438 GCA_963922285.1 uncultured Oligoflexia bacterium
ATCTCCATCTCGTTGTAATAATGCTGAACGATCATTTATAATAGACGATACATCATTAGCATCTCTAATTTCTAAGTAATCATAACCTCTTTCAAGATCAAATTTCTTAACTCTAAGTCTGATGTGCTTCGCTCCTTCAACAGAGAATACTCTTTCTTCATTAGCATTATCAAAGTAAGGATGTGCTGACTCCCAAGCATCAACTGCTACAGTTTCCCAATCTTGTGGATTTGGTTCATTTCTTTCAGGAATCGTGTTAGTTAATACATTGTAAGCATTAATTCTACCACCATTGATCGTCTTACCTCTTAGAGCAGGGATTGGCTCAGAAGTAACCATAATTCTCTCTTTAATTTCAGCTGGCGTTAGTCCACTTTCCTCTGCCATTAAAAGACCAATAACACCTGATACATGTGGTGTTGCCATTGATGTACCAGAGTATGAAGCGTACCCACCGTTCTTAGTCGTTGATAATATCTTATGACCAGGAGCTGCGATATGAACAGTTCTTCTACCATAACAAGAAAAAGAAGCTAACTCATCAGATGAAGTCGATGCCGCAACAGAGATTACGTTTTCCACTTCGTAGTTTGATGGATAGTGTGGTCTCGAATCATTGTTAGAAGATGAATTACCTGCAGCAGCTGTAAATACGATTCCTGCTTCGTTTGCTCTTTCAATTGCTTCTTGAAGTGCTTGTGAAACACCTCCACCACCCCAAGAGTTTGACATAAGATCAACTCCAACTGCAGTTGCATAATCAACTGATTCAATTGCATTAGCTGTTGAACCAGAGCCACTGTCTGTCAAAAACTTAACAGCGACAAATTCAACATCTGCCATTACACCAGCTACACCAATAGCATTGTGAGACGCTCCGATTGTACCTGCACAGTGTGTACCGTGCGAGTGACCATCAATTGGATCACCGTCATTATTAGCAAAGTCATAACCATGGATATCATCAACATAACCGTTACCATCATCATCAACTCCAGCTGTTCCATTTAGTTCAGCTTGGTTTACCCACATATTATCTCTCAAGTCAGGGTGACGGTAATCAATCCCTGTATCAATAACAGCAATTCTTACTGCTCTATCACCTTTTGTGATTTCCCATGCTCTAAGTGCATCAACATCAGCACCTTCAACACCGTTACCACTTCCAGGGTTTCTACCTGTATTTTGAAGACCCCAAAGTTCACCAAAACGAGCATCCGCAGGAGTATAGTTTGGCTCTTCTTCCTCAAATTTTGGAAGAATATTATTTAGAACATTTGCAGTGTGCTTAATTGGCTTAACAATTCGATATATAAAGTTAGGCTCAGCATACTCTACTTCTGGTCTTTTATTAAGTTCTGCAATTACACTTTCTAATGAACCCTTTAAAGATGCATCAAAACTTGCTAGAACAACTTGATTCTTAAGATCTCTCTTAAGCTCAATTCCATTAGACTTGTTGCTTAAAAATGCTTTAGAAGCACCATCTCTTAATTTAACGATTACTTCACCTGGTACATGCTCTGCAAGAGTTGCGTTAGCACTGAACGAAAGGGCACCAATTAACCCTAGGCCGATTGCCTTTTTATGCATAAGATCCTCCTAATCTTTAGATTTCAATAAATAATCAAAGTCATCCTAACCTGATTCTATAAAATCATTTTCCATTTCAATTATGCGATTATTCATTATGCTAAATGTTTTTTGTGTTTCGCGTTATAGGTAAAAATTACCAAGCACTCATAACTATGCAAAAAGCTGTCATATGTGAGAAAATGTCAGAGTTGAATAATTTCTTACAAAAAGATTAGGTAATTATATGATTCATGGTGCTAGCACAGACCCAGTACTTGTTAAAAAGATTTCTCTAAAAATCTGGACTCTTCGTGATGAAATAGAAGCCGTTATCAACGCACGTTACAAAGACCCAAGTAATCGTCCCCCCCTAGAGGATCTCATCAAAGAATATAAAGAAACTGGCGATATTGCTGGAAAAGATGGTAATGAAGAAGGCTTAAAAGATGTTTCTCAATTAGATGACTTTGGTGAAGATGAAATGGCAAAGGCCATTGCCGAAGCTGAAGCCGAAGAAGCCGCTAAAGAAGAAGAAGAAGAAGAAGCACCTGCCGAGGAAGCAGGTGATGATACTCAATCTCAAGATGATATCGATGCTCTTATTGCGAGTGGTGGTGAATTACCAGCAGAGGAAGAAATACCAAAAGAAGTTACCACTGAAGTTGATCCTGAGCAAAAAGATGGAAAAACTCTCGTCAAACAAAGAAGACCAATAATTCCAGAAGAGAAGATGTTTAGCGGTCGTGCAATACTTTCAGAAATTTATATGAATGAGATGTTTCTTTTCTCAAATCAATCATTTCTTGAAGGACAGTCAATTGTCATCGACTTTTTGGTACCTAAACGCTTTTTAATGAATGCTGTCGTCACCTATTGTCGCCCATTCAATATGAAAAGTAGGATTATATCCAAGAATCGCCATCCATTTCGAGTTGGCATTCGCTTTTCATATCTAAAGCCAGGCGAAAGAACAATTCTTAGAAATTTTGTCCAATCGATCGAACCAGATGTTGAAGAAGTTGTACAAACAGCTGCTACCGGAGGAGACGAAGGTGGTGGAGATGACTTCGATATCTTTGACGATCTCGATTAATCAACCTAGAATTTAGATTATGATTGCGATTAGAAGAAATCTCTCTGGGATTCTCACTGTTTTATTTACCTTGTCGTTAGTTTTTGCAGCACTTGTCAGCGAATTCTTTCAAGCACCAATCATTAGTTCAAGACAATTGTCAAAATTTCAATTTCTCTTTTCCACTAATGACATTCAAAACCTGCAAAGATTTGAAATAGAATCAGAGCTTGGACATTTCAAATTAAAAAAAGATGACCATTGGACTCTTGTGGAGCCAAGGAAAATTGATGCAAACACTAAGAACATAAATGAAATGCTCGATGTCTTAAAAGAAATTAAAATAAAGAGGATTTTCCCTAAAGACCAAATCAATCTCGTAAACTTCTCTCTTGATAAGCCTCTAGCAAAGCTACATTTCTCACCGATCAAAGGAAAAGCAAAGGTTCTCTCTCTCGGACTAATAAATCCAATCGATAACTCGACATATCTAAGTTTTGAAAACGAAGATGTCATTTATCATGTTACACTCTACAACTACAGCTATGAAAAAGTGGACCTTTCAACAATTATTGACTCACGAATCTTTGATTTCACAATGAAAGAAATTAATAATTATGAAATGCTTGATAGCAATAAGAAATCAAGAGTTAAACTTACAAAGAATGGAGATTCTTGGACCCACAATAATGTCATTCAAAGCACTGAGAAAATTGAAAAATACTTCACACAACTTATCAATTTAAGGTCCAGTATAATCCTCGATTCAAGAACTGATGAACAAAATGAAGAAATCGATAATTACTTCAAAAAGCCGCTTTATACGATTAACTTTACTCAAGGGGAAAAGAAGACAACTGTTGAAATCTCTCCTGTCGTCAGATCTCTAACAGGTTTAAAGATTGAAAAGAGACAGAATTTCATTATTCGATCAACAAGTCGCCAACATCCATTTGTTGTCCACCGGGATAACCTAAAGCTCTTCTATAAGAATATGAGATCATTTAGGGCCCTTAATATAAAGAAGTTAATCTACTAAGAAAATTTCTTTATACACTCTATAGTATATATCTTTAATTTCTCCACTCACCTTAGCATCAAACAAGAGACAACGTTGTGTTTTAAAGTCGCCTTTACATTCTTCTCGTAGCTGGTCCATTAACTTTTCACTATATTCCTTATCTCTTTTAAATCTTTCTTTATCATACTTAAGAAAATCATTTTCAATAAAGAGCTCAAGAATTGCCAATTCTACTAATGTCGCTATCGGATATGTTAAATGAACTTGATGTTTAAAGAGATCAGTTTTCAAAACATTATATAATTTTCTCTTTTCCTGATTAGAAACTTCATTTAGCGCAATATGGTTATGTATTGCTCGATAAAAATCGAGACGTGTAAATATCTCAAGATGTTTAATATGCTTATCAAAATAATAAAGAAGAAATTTTTGATAAATAACTCGATTAGCATTCAAATATCCATGTATATCATAAGCTTCTGAGTACTTTCGAAAAATAGGAGTTTCCTCTATAAGATCTAATACTTTGTTTAAGATATCCTCTTGCTGGACTAGTAATTGTGGCGAGTCTAACTTTTCTGTCACTTTAAAGTTGTCATCATATGTTAATTGTTTAATTTTTTCATAATGGGAATTAGTTTTATTAAACTCTTTAGAAATATTGTCATGATAGTGTTTGAATTGATGTGCATCTTTTACCATTAAACACACGATTACAATTGCGAAAATACCCACAACGGGGAATAGCTAAAAAAACTTTTTTCTCATTTTCTCTCCTTGTACAAAAATAGAATACAAGAAAGAACAATTAGTTTTGTGGAAATTATGTAAAAGATTTGTTAATTATGCGATTTTCTTTTTATCGTCTTTGATAATCTTGGCAGGATCGACAAACACATTAATGAAGTTTTCGACAATCGTCGAGTTATACTTACTCACCTGCTCTCGGTTCGTTAGCATCTTTCTAAGGGCTTCTGGTGGAGTTAACTCCTCATCAATCATGATATGAACAAAGTCATTTGCACAAGCGACAATATTAGCAAGCATAAGAATCTTAGAAGACTTGATTCCAAGAGGAAAGCCTGTTCCATCATAAGCCTCATGATGCTGCATAATTATTTGCTTAACAGAATTTGAAATAGTTCTATTTTCATCGACAATTTCAACACCATACTCAGGATGCTTTTGATATTCTTCCATCTGTTCATCATCCATATCAATTGGTCGCATTTTTCTAATATTTTCAGGAAGCTTCATTTTCCCAACATCATGAAAAAGGCAAGCAAGAGCTGTCGCTTCGATTGTAATCTGTGATTGCCAGTCAAACTGCTTAATAATAGCAGTTGCAAAAACACTTACCATAAAACTATGCTCGTAAGCCTCTGGGTCAAACTCTTTAAAGTCTTTTAAAATCTGGTGAAGGTCATCTTGTTTTTCAACGAAGTGAAACACATTATTAACAACTTCTTTTCCTTGATCAATAACTTGAGGTTTCATCCCCTGGGTATAAACTTCTTCAATATACTTATCAGCAACGTTCTTAAGTTGTGTCATTCGAAGATTTCCAGTTACACCTGGTGTATTAATCAACTTCTTAGCAATAAAGTTATTAAACTGGATATATTTTCTTCGATCCTTCTTGTGGAAATAGAGATATTCAACACCTTTTTCGTTTTTGTACTTATCAATTCTCTCTTTAGAAAAGATATCTCCTGCATGAAGAATTTTAATATATTTTCCGCTAGAGAGCTGAACAAAGACATCAAAGAGTACAGCTTGCGATGAAAAGAACTCATCGATTTTGATACCAGTAAACTCGTCATCTTGCTCCATGACTTCAACTTCTTCACTTTGACCTTTATTCTTAGGAAGAGTTGCAACTAAGTCACCAAGAGACTGATGACCCTCTAATAAATCTGCAAGGTGAGACATTTCAAATGGTTTGATAGCAATCTCGCTTGCCCCCATTTTCTTAAACTTATCTTCTTTGTCTGGACCACCCATAACCTCTTCACTATCAAACATAAGAACAACTTTTTGTGATGGATGATTAGTACGGATAAACTTTAGGACCTGGGCACCATTATGGTTTTTAACTGAATAATTCATGACGACTGCAAAGTACTTATCATTATATAAAGCGAGTTGAGCATCTTTTCCATTGCTCACACACTTTACATCATAAAGAGCCTCTTCAAAGAACGCTTTCGCATTTCCTAGCCACTCTTCTGAAGAATCAACAACTAATACCTTTAAAGCCAAGAATTACTCCATTTAGCCTAATAATCTCTTTATTATATCGGCATAACGTACATCTTATTTTAGTGTAAAATACTAAAATTTAGTCATTGAACTTACACTGTACTAAATAATTTCGGACACTTGCAACATGCTTAAGGATTCTTTACTAATGAAACAAAAAAAGCGAGAAACCGGCTAATATGCACAGCTTCTCGCCTTCAATATGTAAATTGTTGAAATTTAGTTACTTAATTTCTTTATGAACAGTGTGCTTTCTAAGAAATGGGTTATACTTCTTAAGCTCAATTCTCTCTGGATGAGTTTTCTTGTTCTTAGTTGTTGTATATCTAGATGGAGTTTTTCCAATTTTTCTAGCTTCTGTACATTCTAATGTAATTACTACTCTAGGTCCCTTAGCCACAATAGCCTCCGCAAAATTTAACTTTATTAACAGAGAAAGAAAATACTAGATTCGAATTGCCATGGCAAGAGTTAACTGTTAGAAATTTAAAAAAATGTGTTAAAGATAGAGAGTTATGAGTAATAAATTTGATTTAACCAATTGGAATTTCGCTTTCTACAGCACTGAAACCTTCAAGGCACTCATATCATTGAGCGGTGAAGAGATCAATGGAGAAGTGAGATTAATGTACTGTCCGACCGTATTAGAAGGCGATAATCGAGAAGTATTTCAGGAAAACTTCATTGATCTAGGCGATGCTATCGAATTTATGAATAATCAGTATGGTCACTGGGAATTCATGGAGCCGACAGGCTCAGGAAGCGGCTGCTCAACCTGCCAAGCACATTAATTAGTTGACATTTTGTGCTAAATTAGGGAAATTGCATAGCTAATAAATTTTTAATTAGGCATTGTACCGAGCAATGCACGTAAATGAGGTTTAAAATGAAAGATGGTATCCACCCAGAGTACAGAGAAGTTCTATTTGTAGATGTTTCTTCTGACCACAGAATCTTAACAAGATCAACAATTCAAACAGACTTAACAGAAACTTATGAAGGTAAAGAGTATCCAATGGTTAAACTTGATATCTCTTCTGCTTCTCACCCATTCTACACAGGGAAGACTAAAATTCTTGACACTGAAGGTAGAATTGAGAAATTTCAAAAGAAATTTGGTGGTGGTTTCGCTGCTAAACTTAAGAAGAAATAATTCTCATATAAATGTTTATATAAAAACCCAAGCATTGCTTGGGTTTTTTTGTTAATTTAATAAGCAATTTAATATTTCTAATTCCAAAACTCTAGTTAGTCTTTTTTTTGATTTTACTCATTCCATACTCAGTTATAGCAGCTATAGATAAAGACGGGTTTACGCCCGGATTAGCGGATATCATCGAACCATCAAAAACATAAAGGCCATCATAGTTAAAGATCTTATTATTTTTATCAATAACACCTTCCCTGTCACTTTCTCCCATACAAGCTCCTCCAAGAATATGTGCAGTGGAAGGTATACCAGTAATTGTCTCAAGTGCGAGAACAAGTGGATTAGAGTCAATAATTTTAAAAAAGGAATTCGCGGCCTCAGCCGCCTTAGGAATAAAAGCAGATGGAGTCTTCCCTGTACTTATTGAGGTCCCCATACCAAAAAGTCCTCTCTTAAATTTAAGAGTTGAATCAAGGTGCTGCATAAATAGAATGATGACACTTCTCTTTGCAAAATCATCACTTGTATAGGCACGAATAAGATTCATTGGCGACGTAACTAATGAATAGATGAGTTTACCAATTCTTTTAAAAAAGTTTGGTTCATAAATAAAAGGAAGAAGTATTGTTTTCCAAAACCCACTTCCCTCACCATAGCGACAGACTTCCATATGACTATGTTCATCCAGTTCAACAATAGAACCGATTGCTATTCCTTTAGACATATCAAGATCTTTTCTTTTGGAAACGTTTAAGATCAGTGATTCGTTATTTGTTCTTACAGTCTCTCCCAATTTTGTACTAAGATTTGGTAATGTTGATTCTTTTAATTTTAAGAGTAATGGAATCGTTCCCAAGACTCCTCCAGCAAAAATTACTTTATCTGCTCTTACTGAGTTTTTCTTGGCAAAGAATTTTGTCGAAGACTTAAAATCAATAGAATAACCTTCGCTCCCTCTTTGTCCATGTGGAATGATATGAAAAACTTCTGATTCTGCTATAACATGAGCACCTTTTTTAACCGCAAGATAAAGATAATTCTTATCGAGGGTGTTCTTTGCATTATGGCGACAGCCAGTCATACATGCCCCACAAAAATTACAACCGGTTCTTGTTGGCCCCTCACCTTTAAAATATGGATCTTGATGAGTCTTACTCTCCTCACCAAAGTAAACACCGACTTTAGTAGGACTAAAAGAATCTTCGACTCCCATGTCTTTCGCCACAGCCTTTAGTGCTAGGTCATTATCAAAAAGACGAGGGTTCTTCTGTGCTCCAAGCATTTTCCAAGCAAGATCATAGAATGGATTAAGCTTTTCCTCCCAATTATCGAGTGACTGCCATGGGCCATGATTAAAAAATCCTGACTTTGGTTTTGGTAGCGTATTAGCATAAACGAGAGATCCTCCTCCAACTCCTACGCCACTTAAAACTGAGACATGTCTAAAAAAAGTAAGCTTTTGAATGCCAAAGAATTTTAGACTTGGAAGCCACATCCATTTTTTTAAATTCCAATTAGTTTTTGCAAAATCTTTACCTTTAAACTCTTTTCCTTTTTCAATAACGAGAACACGATATCCTTTCTCAGTAAGCCTTAAAGCTGATACAGATCCACCAAAGCCTGAACCAATAATGACATAGTCATAATTCTCATTAATATCATCTACACTAATTGAGAGCTGCACAATTACTCCGTTGGAAATTTATCTAAAGTTATCCTTAAAAGATTATTACTTAAAATTTTAACACTAGAGTACTCAACAGAAAATCCCGTCGAATAATTCTCTAGAGTTTTAATTTCTTTCTTACTTAATCCTCTCTTGGGTACCTCAATTCTTTTAAAGCTGTTACTCTCCTCATTTTCTTTAATACACATATTCCATAGAAAAGCGTGTTTTTGATTTTTTTCAAGACGAATGATTCGGTTTTCAGAACACTGAGGAACTTTTGAAAAGACCTGAATAGTAGCAGGCATGGTCTTGCGATCTTTTTGAATCAGCTGACTCAATCGTTCAAGGTCGTGGTCAAGACTAGCTTTTATGACTTGATGACACCAGTTATCCTTATCCATCGGACAACTACCATTTCCCGGACATGGGAAATTCACATGGAATTTATCTTTAATAAGTAAACCTCGAAGGCTCTTTACTTCCTCAAAGGAGTTCATTGTTCCCGGCTCGATGGCAATAATGATATCAGGCTTAACTTTCTTTATAAGCTTTAAAGCTTGCATATGACCCATTTCATTGATTGAATTACCAAAGATAACAGTTTTCTTACCTTCAATTCTTGGAAAATCTTGAGCCCAATGAATAGAAAAACCATCGTATAAGTTTTGATGAATTTTTCTTGCCTGTTCAAGCATAAGCGGATGATGATCAATTCCAACAAATGACATCGAGGTATCTTTAAAATGCTCAATCATAGCAAAGATATATGTTCCAGGACCACAGCCGATATCAATAATTGTCGACCCTTTTATTTCACTTATTAATTCTTGAGATAACTTACCTAGAGTAAAGCTCATCTTAAGCATATTGGTCGGAAGATAAAAACATGCATAACTCGCAATTACTTGTCGCCTTTTATAAACACTGTCGATCTTCGCTCTCTCGATATTAAAAGTATTAGAAAGAAGGTTTAATCCTTCTACTATCTGCTGTTCAGTCAAATCTTCAATGAGAGATTTCTTTATTTTATCTAGACTTATCATAAAAAAAGCCCTCATTTCTGAGGGCCCCTGTACTTATCTACTAAAAACTATCTGTTTCCAATATCTTTGTAGTCTCTCTCATTTTCGCCAACATAAACCTGACGAGGACGAGCAATTTTTCCGGCAGGATCTTCTCTAAGTTCCTTCCACTGAGACATCCAACCAGGAAGTCTTCCTAGGACAAACATTGCTGTAAACATGTTCGTTGGAATTCCTAACGCCTTGTAAATGATACCCGAATAGAAATCAACATTAGGATATAGATTTCTTTGAACGAAGTATTCATCTTTTAAAGCAACTTCTTCAAGTCCTTTAGCGATATCAAGTAATGGGTCTTGAATATTGAGCTTTTCAAGTACCGTATCACATGCTTTTTTAATGATTTTCGCTCTTGGATCAAAGTTCTTATAAACTCTGTGGCCAAATCCCATTAATCTAAATGGATCATTCTTATCTTTAGCTTTAGCGATGAACTTCTCATAGTCACCACCATCATTCTTAATCTCTTCAAGCATTTCTAATACAGCTTGATTTGCTCCTCCGTGCAATGGTCCCCATAATGCAGAGATTCCTGCAGAAATAGAAGCAAATAGTCCAGCGTGAGAAGATCCCACAATTCTTACTGTAGAAGTAGAACAGTTTTGTT
>CAWUIU010000085.1:0-10432 GCA_963922285.1 uncultured Oligoflexia bacterium
ATTTTTATTTCAGATGGACTTAAACTATTATCTTTT
The DNA here is from genome assembly GCA_963922285.1 of uncultured Oligoflexia bacterium. Lineage (GTDB taxonomy): Bacteria > Bdellovibrionota > Bacteriovoracia > Bacteriovoracales > Bacteriovoracaceae > Halobacteriovorax_A. The sequence goes on from CAWUIU010000085.1 coordinate 37, forward strand.
TGCAATAATAAAGTTGCTAAAGAAGCTACAATTGGACTCGCAAATGAAGTACCAGTTTTAGATTCATAATTATTTAACCTTAAAGATTGAGATTCAACATTTTGAGGATAGATACTTACAATATTTTCCCCAGGAGCAAAAACATCAACTAAATGTCCATAATTAGAACTACGAATTTTGTTATTATTACCATCAATAGACCCAACACAAATGACATTACTATAGTTACAAGGAAAAACTGGTCTTGTCTTTCCATTATTACCAGCAGCTGCTACTAATACGACACCAGCTTCATGGGCTTCATCCATTGCCTTTGTTAAAACTTCTGTAACGAGAACCTTTGGTATACCGAAGCTAAAGTTAATAACCTTAGCACCTTTTGATAATGCAAAACGAATACCTCTGGCCAATTGCGTACTTACAAGTTCTTTTCTGAGAAAAAAACTATCAAAACGATCCTTTTTAATTTTTATAGGCAATATTTTTACGTTATCTTTTACTATCCCATTTACTCCAAAGTCATTATTTAATGCTGCAATAGTACCTGCAATATGAGTCCCATGCCCAATTTTATCACTTAGATCATTGTTTCCATCAATTAGATTGATACCATGACAGAACTCTTTCATCCTTTCTTCTTCAGATAAGTTCTTACACTTTGGATCAAGATAAACACGACCTTCAAGTTCAGGATGCTTTATATCAAGACCACTATCGAGAATCGCGACCAAAACTTCATTCTTACTTGATATATTCGCAGAAAAATTTATATCTGCATCTTTTGACACTAATATATCAGTTGTTTTATAATCCGATATTTTTCTCTTATAGACTTGATCATTTGCATTTAGATGCCATTGACTTGTCGTTAAATCGACGGAATTAGCAAAACTTGAAAATATGACAATAAAGGATAGTATATACTTCATAATTATAACCTTTTCCTAAACCAACTTCCGGCTAATTCACTTTTAATAATATTTAAAAAGCTAACAACACTATTAATAGGTCCATTTATAAATTTAGCATTTCGACGACCAAAGCTATTTCCAATTACTGGACGATAAAGTGTTTCTTTACCTACTCTAAAACCATTGATAGCTGACTCGACAAAAATATTTCTTTCTCCAACAGTTTCTATTAAAAGCTTAATTGGAATAAACTTAGTAATGTAATAACCATACTTAGCAATACATTGTTTACCCTTAGATAACTTAGACTTTTCAAATGAGCTTAAACAGTTCTTTTTTACTCTTGCAATATGTGAGAAGTCACCACATAGTAGTTTCTTTGCAATAGTTGAACTATTACCACAACTTAAATTTCGATTAGATATCTTTTTAGACTCAATCCCTAATTTCAATATTTCTTCTTTTGAAAGTGACAAAATCTTTTTCACTGCTCGATCATATAGATGTATCTTTGTTTCAACATTAAACAAACGCAATCGACCTGCATCAACAGCATGATTATAATTAAATATTTGTAAACCAGTTCTAGTATTTACTTCTTGTAGCTTCTTCCATAGCTTTTTCAAGGAGACGCCACTTCCCTCATCAGAAAGCCTTGTAACAATATAAAGGTTTTGATAATCCTCAAATTCGTTATTAACACTATCTACTTTTGCTTGAAATTCAGTTTCAATTGTTTTGGCACGTCCAAAAAATGTTCGGGAAGGCTCTTCGAAAGGATTAAGACTAAAAGAATAGTCAAAATCTTCTGCAAATTCTTTAAGTAGATAATTCCCTAATCTCTTTAAAAATTCTTTAACATTAACACCACTTTGACTTCCATAAGTTGAACTAATAAAAGAAGCATTCTCTAAATTATCATTATTATGAAATTTTATTTCGATATCAGATAGTTTCCTTAAAGATTTGTTCACAAATAGTAGAATATTGCTTTCACTTACTTTATCCATAATATATGAATCAATCTCAACTGGTTTCTTATCAACACCCTCTAGAGATCTCGTTTCCAATATTTTAACAAGCGACAAAGTATCAGAGTAAAACTCCTTGTTAAATCTTGTGTTTGGATCAAGATTAAAAGTAAAGAACTTCATATTATATTTGCCACTTTGTTTTGCTGTATTAAAATTTGCAAAAGGAACAACATAGTTCATCCTTGCTCTTGCAAATACTTCTTTTAAATTAGCATCATCATAGTATAGCTGATATTCATTCTGTGACTTTCGATATAAATGTATTCTTTTAAGTTCTTTAACTCTGAGTCCCGATGTTATACTTGCAGAGAAGGAATTAAAGAGAGGAATTTGTAAACTTCCTAATATATCTGGAGTTACATTCTCACTTATAATCATCGACTCACCTATAGCGAAGTTTTCATCAATATAATCTCGAGCATCTTTAATAATTTCTCTTGCTTCATCTTCTTCGAGGTCTTCAGTGTCACCCATTGCATGTAGTCTTTTTTGTATAGACTTCTTGTATAGGCCAACTAACATATTCTTATAGTCTGCTCCTAAATAATCTCTTATTTTCTCAACAGGTTGAATATGCGAATAGCTAATCATATAGCGAAAATTAGCAGCAAAGCTTCCAGAATAATCTTGTTTAAACACTCTTTCAAGTCCCACATGAAGACCAAGATTAAAACTATAACCAAAACTATCTGCTAATTGCACAAGATTGTCAGTCCCTAGTCTTGAGCCGACAACCAGGTCTCTTCCAAGTATTAAACCTCCACCAAAGGTAGGTGTGACCCACTTAGCAAATGGTAGTGCTGGAAACTGACCAAATTGTTGAAAGTATTCAAGTGCGTAGTCTTTATTCTCATTAAAATCATTAACTAGCCATTCAGTGCGTGCCTCTGCTAGACTAAAAGCTTGTAACTTTTCATTTAATTCTAATACGGCCGTTTGTATCAAAGTTTCTTGAGAAACTGCTAATGCATAATTAAATAAATCATCAAAAGGGCCCTCCATTTCAGGAAATGTGAATTTTGTAGCGTAGTCAGGAAATTCGATATTCTCAAGAAAACCATCTTCATATCCTTCAAAATCAATAACTTCTTTCTCTAATTTACTTTTGATATCATCACCTACTAAATTAAGAAGATTAACAAGTTGATTTCTACGATCAATAAGTTTGTTAATTAATATCTTTTCAATAATAGCTGGAAAACTCGACTCCTTAACACTTTCAACAATATCATTCTTAGAAAGTCGTGCTATTTTTCTTGCAATCCACTTCAAATCATCCATCGATGTTTGAAAGGTCGCATCTTGATCATGATCAAGTAGATAATTTCCATCGTATTTTCTAATCAGATTGCGAGAAAACGCATTAATACTCTCATTTAGGTTTGTATATGCGTAAACCAGTGAAGTGGATCTTAATGACCTTCGCTCTAAAGTAGTCGGAAACATATTTAAAGAAATATCAGTTTCACTTCCATTATTTCTAGATTTTATAAGAATATCTTTTAACACCAAATGAAGTGGCCCCTCAGACTTTACCCAACGAGATGCTGCGGCTGATGTTTCACTAAAAATTTGTATTTTCTTAAAAAAGTTTTTCTGTGCTTCTGTTTGAAAATTAATTTTAATTTCTTTGTACCACTTACTTTGTGGAATCTTATAGCCTAACTTACGAAAAAGACTCTTTCTTAGAAGCATCGTATGTAAGTTCTTAGATAAAGTTACTTCAAATATACTCTCTTCACTCTTTGTCACAAATCTCATGACACCTTCTGGTGATTTTAGTGAATTTACATAATCAATACTTTGCAATGAAAAAGCAGTACTTTGATTCATACTATCTGAACTAGTATCAATACCAGAATAAATATCATTTGTCTCCGGCTCCAACAAAGAGAGATCTTCACCCATTAGCTGTAGTTCAGAAGCTAAATCAGGCACAAGAACACCCCACTCAGGATGTACAAGATCTATGGCAGGTGCGCCCGAATTATTTATTGCTACAGGAGTAATTTTTGCATAAATTACAGAGCAAAGTAATATGGACACAAGAAATTTAATATTCATTAGTATCCTCTCCCTAATCTTCTGAGTCGTCTTTTCTTTCGTCGTTCTTTTTTATAATCTTGCCAATATTCATAATCACCAAGATCATGCCATTCTTTTTTAATGGAGTTATAATCTAAAATCTCTGCTACGTGACATCCAAATACATCATCTTTATACTGACTAATTGACTTATAGCCAAGGCCCCTTGCCACCACTGTCTTTGTCTCAGTATTCACTTTATATCTCGCAAAGATTCTCGATTCTTTTGTAACTGTTCGACAATATTTATCATCACGCAATGAAACAAAGAGGCATGAACACATCTCTTTAGCTAGAGCTGTTGCTGATGATTCTGAAAAGTTAAATGATCTCGGTTGTAAGAACTTTGGTAAATTATTGGATTTTGTAACAACGGCACTATTCTTTGATTTATAAGATGAGTTTCCATAATCATTTAAACTTTCAAGTAATAACTTATACATCTTATCTCTTTTTATTTTTTTAGAAGGTACTCTTCCATCACTACCTAAACGAACAATCACTAAATTTTCTGATGGAATAACGCCCATTGTTTGCCCACGAAACCCCATTGCCTGAATGAGATCTCTTGGTGCCGACGGATATGGCCTGCCTCTCTTATTCATTGGCAAAACACCATTTAGCCAAAAATATGCACCATAAGTTTCAACATTTAACCTTTGCTCTTTACTTTCATCAGTTTTTTTAAGAAGAGCAGGCGCAACATCTACAGTAGCAAATTTAATATAGTCTTCACTAATAATTTGCTCATCATTCCATCGACCTTTATTAAGAATTAATTGTCCAATTTTTGCGTATTCTCTAGCTGTTGAAAAAGCATAACCTCCGCCAAGAAATGTACCTGACTGATCTTGCTCAAAAGTAATATTTTTAATTCCTAATTTTCCAAAAAAAGAATCAATTACAAATTTATTATACTTTTCCTGATCTCCAATAGCTTTTTTCAAAATTCCCATTGCTAGCATTGGCTCATGCGTCCCATATTTAAACTGTTCTCCTGGAGAAAACTTTAATTTATATCGAGAAATACTATTAGCAATATCTTTATAACCATAACGAGAATAATAGACAGAAACTGAATCACTGAAAACATCATGAATTGGATGTTCTTCATAAAAGTTAAAACCTGAGCTCATATTTAGAACATGCCTCAGTTTAATATCTCTTCCTTTTTCACGATCAAGACTTGGATAGTACTTATAAATAGGATCATCCAAATTTAAGATTTGATCGTTAATCGCTTTACCTACAATTAAAGAAGTCAAACTCTTGGTAAGAGACCAAAGCATATGTTTTTTTTGTGCTGTATAACCATTTGCATAGCCTTCATAAGCAATTTTTCCACCTTTTACGATCACAAGAGCATCGGTTTTATGACTTCCATCATCCTTCCAAACGTAATCAAGGAATGTGTTGAACTTTTTCTGATTGAAGCCAGCTTCACTAAGTGAAATTTTACTCCAGTCAGAACTAAAGATATTCTGCCCTATCACAAGAAGAAACATTAATATTAATTTCAATAGCTTATGTAATAACACTTGTTCTCCTAAGATTATAACTTTGGCAAGCTACTATTATTTAAGAAAAATAACAACGCGACGTGTAAAGATTATCAAATTTACTATGCTAAGCAGTTGAAATTACAATAATGATTCAAAGTTTGAAGAGACAATAGCATGAGCTGTATTTGCTAACTCAATAGAGTGATAATTAACAGTATTTTCTAGTGCTGAAGAGAGCTTTACTTCAATCACGACACTTTTTAGCCCAAGGAAATTAAAAAAATGCTTAAAAAATGTCATTTCATCATACCAACAAAGTAGATCTCTATTTTCTTTATCAATCCTCTTATTATTAACCATAGTATAATTAATAGTTAATGGTAGAACTGGTTTATTCGCATTTATCACAGAAGGAAAGAGTCCCTTACGAAATAATTTGACCTCATCTCCATTAGTACTAGTGGCCTCAGGAAATATAACGATATTGTTTCCGGCCTTTAACTCTCTCGTTAATTCAAAAAGTTCCTTGTCCCGATCTCTTTTATTTATTCTATCGATAAAAATACATCCCCCCAGACTTGCTAGCAATCCCAAGAATGGCATGCGTTGTAATTCTTTTGAAGTTACAAATAACGTTGGAAAGAGAGAGCTAATGACCAAGATATCGATATATGACATATGATTGCTAACAATAAGTCCTTTAAAATTATTATCAATTTCACTAGGAATGATAATTTTTATCGAGAACGATTTAACCAAAATCTTAGCAAAGAATGAAACCACTCGACATAAAATCATACGTGCTTTACTTGGAAAAAGTTGAAAAATGAAAAGAAGAGGTAAAGTTAACAAGAAGTAACTAATAAACAAAATGATGAAAATAAAGAATTTATATATAAATCGAAAAGTATTCATTATAACAAGCCTATTGAGGTCATGATCCTGTGTCAATCTACTAACGAAATTAAAATATTATTTTAAAAAGTCTTTAATATGACTGATAATCCAATCAGGATCATCTAAAGGAAGGTCATGACCAGCTTCTGGGTGCACAAAATAGGGCCTTCCGTAATGAGCAGCAAGATCAAGAGTACAGCGATGATTAACAAGTGCATCTTTTTTTCCACATAAGAAAAGTATATCTTTTGTTATCTCATCCGCAGCTGGAACTCTAAAATTCGCGGCTGCAACTAGTTGCCTTAAGAATGTATTTCTCTTTACTGGATATTCCTCTTCAAAGCTTGTCCACTTCTCAACCATTCTATCAGATAGCTCAATCATATTTGTGGTTAATTCTAAAATCTCGATCGTTCTCTCTCTAAGATTGTTCGCAAAGAATAGAGCTCCAAGTGTTTTTATTGCTTGTGGTGTAAGTTTTTTATGTATTGGCGATAGACGTCCACCGCTTGAGTTAATAATGATAGCTGATTTATAATCCTGTGGAAAAACAGACAACCACTTTTGAACAATCATACCACCCATACTAATGGCAACAGCAATGAATTCATCATCAGGAAAATCAGATTGCAATCTTTTGAATTGAAATCTCATATCAGTAACATACTCTTCAATTTTTAATGGAGATGTCTCTCTAAATCTTTCACCAACCCCTGGAATCTCTAGTAAAGAACACTTAAAGCCCGCTTTCTCTATAAGTTTCGGAAAATGACCCCAATGCCTTTTTTCACGAACAAGACCACGGATGAGAACAATATGCATACCTAACCTCTTCTCATATAAGGAGATTCATCTTTCCAAAAAGAGTTTCTCGTAGCGGTAAATAAGAAATCAATTAATGGCCAATGTCGCCTCATTGTCCTTTCAAATCGATGCTCAATCATTGGATTAAACATACCAAGGGCAGAGAAGATTTGTTTAGGGTTTTTTCGTACCCAATTCCATGATCCCATCTCTAAGGTAAATGGTAAAAGTACTTGAGAGTCAGACTTACTCTCCTGATGTAACTCATATATATAATCCCAAAGATCCCCATGAGTTGTATAACTCTGTGACTGTGACTCAATCTTATAAATATGATGTTGAAGAGTCTCATCAATTAGATCTTTTAAAGATAGGACCTCTTTAATACTTGGAAAGTCATGAATAGATTTTGCATATGGATACCAAAATCGATCGACCATGCCAAATCCTGAATGAAAATCAACACTAATAGCTGTCTCGGCCTGAAACATTTGATCCTTCACATACTCAATCAAGGTATAGGACTCTTTCTCAAGAGGTGCACCTTCCACACCTCGAAACCAAGGAAGTTTATTAGAATAGCGATGACCAGACAGTAGAAATGAATTGTTATTTTCATCTTCTGCTTCAACTGGCGCATTTCTCATAAGATCGACTCCATTTGGATTAGATCTTTTATGCAGGGCCATGCCACCTGGATTTATCAGTGGAATCGAGACAATACGACTTGACTCAAATTGCTTACGAAGATCACTATTCCATTTCAAACGACTCATAAGTCCTTGTAGATATGAAATAAGCACATGAGTTCCAATTCTTTCAAGTCCATGAACTCCACCAAAAAGTCCTAAAACAGGGGCAGACTTATCAGCGGGACCAATTTCAAACGAAATTATAGGAAGTTTCTTGCCTTCAACCAAAACGGTATCAAGCTCCTGACAACGAACGAGACCAGGATCGGAAATACTCACAAGGGACTTTAAGTCTTTGATTTCTTGTAGATCTTCTATCATATAATTATTATATTCAACCGTAAGCTTCATTACTAGGCGATAAAATAATCCTCACAAAATCATAATAATTACACGATGCGTAATATTATTATTGATCAATAAGAAAGTTCTGTTATATTCCCCGAACCATTAAATGGTTAGAGGAGAGAGCAATGAAGAAACCTATTGGTCTAGTTGCAATTACATTATTAATGGCCCATAGTCAGGGCTCGATTCGGTCAACTACAAATAGAGAATCAACTGAGTTAGACAGATATCAAAAGAAGACAATGCTTTGTCTGAGCCAGGTGATAAAAAAGAGTTCCGCTTTAGAAGAATATCAAAGATCTGAAGAAATCATTTCAAACTTACAAATGCAAAGTAAGTCAAAAACTCATTCACTAAGTAAATATAAAGAAACATTGAACAAATGTTATAAAATAAAATATTCTAAGAATAAAAGCTCAGGTAAAGAGGTTTTATTAAAGAACTACAAAGCAAGATCGCAAAAAGTTAAGTCAATTATGCTTTCGATTGCAAATAGCGATATTTATACTTGTAAAGAAGGACTCACAAAAAAATCTTCACTGCAAATATATAAGTCACGTCTTATGACATGTTCGAACACAATTGGAAAATCTTTTGCGATTAGTAAAAATGATATCAAATTAAAAAACGTTAAAACAATAAGAATAGACGCTGTTGATCGTATAAATCTCTTAGCAAATATTGAAGCAGATAAAAAAGAGATCAAAGGAATTGAAATTCATCCTTTAAAATTTGATAAACTGAAATTTAAAAAGCTTTTATAATTTAACTTCTTTCCAATTTAAGAACTGATAATCTGCAAGCACCAACATATCATAGTCCTCGTATGTATCTCCATAAGCATAAACCTTGCTAAAGCTTTTTAGATCATAATGCTTTTTTATTTCAGCAACTTTGTAGACACCATAACAGTCTTCACCATCATATTGCCCAGTAGCAGTATCATTCTCAAAATGTATTTTTGTGGCTATTAAATCTATTCCGTTATCTTTACACCACTTTGAAAGATAAAAGTCATATGAAGCACTAACGACAACGACTTTGTCCCCTTGATCTTTATGCCATAAGATTTTTTCAAGTGCTTTTTCCTTAATAGTCTTAGGGATAAAATATTTTGAATAACTCTCACCTTTTTCATAAAGATAATTCTTACTAAGACCTTTATAACCATGTCTCAAGATATACTCTCTTATTCCATGACGACTTAACAAACGGAGCTTATACAACATCAAATGAGGAAATATTCTAAGAAAACCTAAGATTAATTTCTTTTTAGGAATACTGTAAAAAATGAAACTTGTATAAGTATCTGTATTAGATATTGTTCCATCAAAATCGAATAATGCTAAATTTGCCATTTGTTTATACTAGCCGGTAAAAACAAAAAGGGGAAGCAACATGCCTCCCCGTTTAAAACAACTTACACAATCGGAATTTATTATAGATCAAAAACACTTGTTAAAACTTGCTCACCAAAGCTATCAGCTTCTGTACCAAGATTTGCTTTAACCTCTTCAATTAATTCTTCTTTTAAACTTCCATCAGCTTGAGCTTGTTGGAATTCTTCGATACTAACACCTGTAAAGTGCTCAAAGTTTTCAACTAGAGCAAGTGAGTCTTCCTCAGAAAGTTCACCGTTTTTGGCATTAGCGGCCATTTTCTTCATTTCTTTCTCAAGAGTTGCTAGAGAAAGTGCTTTTTCAGCAGGGATTTTAAATGCAATTGAGTAGTTTGCAGCTTTCTTGAAAAGCTCTGACTCTTCAGAATTAGCAACCATAAGTCCAGTATCAGCAACATTTACTTCGTCTTCATAAAGTTCGTCTGAATCAAAACCGATATAGAAGTCTTCACCTGTTACTAAATCCGTATCAAAGTAATCAACGATTTCGTAATCAAGACCTTCACCATCTCCAATTAGGTCCATTAAAATCTCGTCATCATTCTGGATATCTCTAAAAGTTGAAGCAAGCCCAGTATTTGACGAGTAATAATCCCAATATTCAATTGTTCTTAAGTAATCGATATCAACAGCTACATATTCATCATATGCAACATCATAATATACAAAAAAACCTTCTCCTCTAACTGTTTCATCTGTGTACTTAACAGCAAAAGTAATATCA
>CAWUIU010000086.1:0-10407 GCA_963922285.1 uncultured Oligoflexia bacterium
ACAAACATAGCAAAATAAAGATTTCAAAAGCTTCAAGAAAACATGTAAACCTAATCATCAATCCAAATAGAGAATACTTTCATACGTTAAAAGAGAAATTCAGGCACGGCCGTAGATAGAATTTCAATAAGTTACACAGTGATGCGCCATGCATTTACGCACAACTTACGCATTTATATAATATAGAAAACAACTAGTGAGTTTTCTATGAACGGTCGTATTAATCTTTCCTCTTTAAGTCTTAAAAACTTTGCAACATTCACCAACCAAGATATCTCTTTCACAGATCAATTTAATACGATCGTTGGAGAAACTGGCTCAGGAAAAAGCTTAATCTTAGATGCTCTCCAGCTTTGCTTTGGCGCTAGAGCAGATAAAAGTCTCGTTAGAAAAGGGTCAGACTTTGCCTCCATTGAAGCTCTGTTTAATTTTACTGATTCTTCAATAAGTGAATATTTTGACTCTATCGGTTACCCGACAGAAGACGAAATTCATATTAAGAGAATTATTTATAGCTCAGGCAAATCTAAAACATATTTAAATTATAGCTCATGCCCTCTTGCAACGGTAAATAAAGTCACACGAAATTTCATCGACCTTGTTGGTCAATTTGAAAACCAGAAACTTCTTTCAGAAAATCATCAACTAAAACTTTTAGATCAATTCTCAAATAACTCTAAAATCTATAAGGAATTTAAGTTATCCTTCAATAGTTTAAAGCAACTTCAGGATCAACTCACTAGACTAAATATTAAAAAAGAAGAATCTCTCCAAAGAAAAGACTTCCTAGAATTCCAAATCAAGGAGCTAGCAAACTTAGATCCAACACTTGAAGATGAACAAACATTAAAAAGACAAAAAGATAAACTTGTAAATGCTGAAGAAAATCAAAAAGTAATTGAAAGAGTTAACTATCTCTTATCAGATAGTGACTATAGTATTCTTGGGCAATTATCAGCTCTTGAAAGAGAATTGTCACAAAATGACGATCTACTTGAGAAAACTCATGAAGCTAAGAATATTTTGGAAGATATATCATATGAGATATCAAAGAATGACTCTGATGAAGCAGATGAAAATATTCTTGAAGAAATTATTGAGAGACTAGATCACTATCAAAAACTTAAGAGAAAATATCGATGCGAGACAGAAGAATTAGAAAATATTTTATATTCCTATCAAAAAGAATATAATTCTATTGAAAATATCGACGGAAATATAAATAAGTGTCTAAAAGAAATTGATCAACAAACTAATATCTGTCACGAGCTTGCTTCCAAATTACATACAAAAAGAGTTAAGAATGCAAAAGTACTTTCAAAACAACTTTCGTCTATCGTTAACAAATTAAATATGAAAGGCGCTATCATAGATTTTAAAATAGATAAATCAGAAGTTCTTCTTCCTTCTGGTATTTCCAAATTAAAAATCATTGCTCAAACCAATCCAGGAGAAGGTTTTTATCCGCTCTCACTTATTGCCTCCGGTGGTGAATTATCAAGAATATTACTCGCTATGAGACAAACTCTAAGCTCTAAAGACTCTATCAGCGTATTTCTCTTTGATGAAATCGATACTGGGATTGGTGGAGAGACTGCAATAAAAATAGGAAAAGCCCTTCAGGAAGTCGCAACAAAAAGTCAGGTGATCGCCATTACTCACCTCCCTCAAATAGCCAATTTCTCAAATCAAGTTATCCATGTTGATAAGAAAACTTTTAAAGAAGATAAGAAAATGAGAACTATTTCTGAAGCTAATATCTACAAAGATAAAGAGATATCTCCTCTCATAAAACAGATGCAGGCAATTTAAGTTGGAAAGGGAAAAACATAAAAAACACGCAGCGCTACAACAAGCACCTATTATCTAGAATGATTAACACAAAATTCTATTTATAAAGACAAATTATTTCAAAGACTACACAAATTAGGGTAGAAGTTATTATTCTAATTTAACTGTGAGGGAAGAATGAAAGAAGTTTTACTAAGTATTGCTATGATCTTTTCATTAGGTCATGCAAATGCTCAAGATGCTAACGTAACATTTGTAATAAAGAACGATAAAACAACGATTGATAGAACTAATGCAGTTGCTATTATTGAAAAACCAAGAGTTGAATTTTCTAAACCAGTTCTTGGTAACTCATCTATTTTCTACATTAATTCAAGCTCAGCTGGGAGCGTTTGTGAGAAGCTAGGTTATGATGCATATCTTACTTATGATACTGCTCAAATAAAAAAGTATTCTTACTATAATGCAAATGAAAGTCGATTCGTTGTGGCAAATTCAACCTACAAGCAAAATGTAATCAACTCATTTCTAACCTGCAAACTTAAGGGAACGAACCCAAGAGAAGTAAGATCAAGAAATGGATCCATAACGTATACAAATCCAAAAATTACAGCTAATTCAATCACTCTCGATAAAACTAATAATGTAGCTATCATAAATAACCCTCGATATTCCTTTGATAATCCAATTATAGGGAAACTTAAAACTTTCTATTTAAGTGCTGGTACTAAAACGACAAGTAAGGTATGTGAAGCATTTGGATATGAAAAAATTGTGTCATATAAAAGTAGTGACGTAAGAAATTATACATACTTCAATAACTCAAGGTTTTATCTATCAACGACAAGAGCTTCAGTTATCACTGACTATATTTCGTGCTCACGAAAAGATGGTGAGATAAGAGAGACACAGGTAGCCGATGTTGAAACAAGGCTAACAACTCCAACTTATGTAGCTGATGGTATCACGCTTGATAAAGATAATAATCGTGCCGTTATTAGCAAGCCAAGAGTTAAATACTCTAAGAGTCCTCTACCAGGGATTGACACATTTTATATCTACGCCGACAGATCAAAACTTAAAAACGTTTGTTCAGCATTTGGCTTCCTAGATGTTATAACTTACAACACCTCTTCAAGAAGAAACTTTGTTTTTTATGGAAATGATAATGCACTGACATTAAGTACAAATGATAATTCAGTAGTTAGTGACCATCTAACTTGCACAATGGGAGAAGAGTTAAGAAACGACGGAAGAACAGGACTTCAAGCTCTATTAGAAGAAAAAGGAATCTTTCTTAATATGGCAGAGATTTCAAAGTTAAAGAACCTAGACCTTAGTGGAATTAGTATCAGCAAAGTAGATCAGGAATCACTGATAGAACTACAAGACTTAAAATCATTAAATTTAAGTAACTCTAATTTTCACAATGTTAATTTTCTAAAACTCTTAGATGTTAAAAATAAAATTATTTCTTTAAATCTTTCAGGTAACTATAATTTAGGAGGAAGAGCAGATTACTCTTCTCTTCTCATTTTAAATGAGATGCCTAATCTTAGGTATCTTATAATAAAAGGAACTAGCTTTTCGATAAACTCAAGTTTAGCGAAGAGACTTAGAGATAAAGGTATTAAAATAATTAAATAATAAAAAAAGGAGCTGAAAGGCTCCTTTTTTATATATCGACATGTTCTATTTTTTCATTTGCAATTTTTAGATAACACTTGGTATTTGGTGTAAACCCGCAATTAAAATACTGCTTACCTTCCCATTCATACTCATCTTTAAAGTGACTATGGCCGCAGATAACAAAATCTGTTCCATATTCCTTAGATGCAATTCTTGCAGCTTCTCTAAATGAATCTCTGATACTAAGGTTCTCTTGAGAATTTCCGTATTTATTCTTATTTCTTTTACGACTTTTCTTAGAAGCATTCTCTCCAATCATATTTAGAATTTTAAAAGGCATTAAATAATTTGCTACAACATTTAAAGGACGTGACTGAACAAAAGACTTATATATTTTATATGGTAAATTTCCTATCTCAATTTCATCCCCATGACACAATAGAGCCTTCTTACCATTAATCTCATAGACTAACGGTTCTTTATGAAGTCTAATGCCATAGTTAACGAGAAGTTTCTCTAGGTGAAAATCATGATTACCTTCAAAATAATGAATTTCAACACCCTTTTTTACTAGTTCATCTATACGATTGAAAAACCAGTCAAAAATTTCTTTATACTCATCATGTGGACCGATCAGAAGATCGAAAATATCACCTAGTAAAAATACTTTATCGTCATGACTAAAATCAATTGAAAGAAATGATTTTAAGATGTCCATATTTTGGCCATCTAGTTTAACGTGAATATCGGAGATAAGGTAAATCGACACAACTCTATCTTAATCGTAGTTAGCTTCTATGGCAATATAAGAGGAGATACTAAGAATTAAATTAGCTCATTCATTAACTTTTTCATTCCCTTGGCAACTCTTTCAACACAGGCCCTGTAGTTATCATTAGATTCAACTTTAAATGATACTCTCTTAGCGCCATAAGGGAATCGTTCTATTTCAAAAGGTTTAATATCGATAACATTTACGATTTCTGACTTTAGCTTAATCTTTTCAGTGGAAAAAACAATTTTACTATCAATCGTCATTCCTTTTTCAAGCTTAAACTTTTTGAATTCCATATTATTAACAATAGTAGAATAACCACCTAAGCTAATATCGAAACACTCTTTCTCATGTCCAAAAAGATTGCAATGGACAGGTAGTAATGGTTCGATTCGATGTTCCTTTCTTCTTTCATGTTTTTTCATGCTCTCCGGATATTTAACTTCTAAAGAACTTCCTCGATAGACCTTTATACCAGAGATGAAAATTGTTTGTGACGCCGGTATAAAAAATTTTAAAAATCCTGAGCTTGTAATTAGATCTTTGATATAACTTTTTGCTCGATGATCTAATTCAAAGTTTATCACTTTAGAAATTGAGTTAAAGTTCTTAAGCTTAACTGGAACCTTTATTACTTCTGTTCCTACAACATCCCAAACAAAAACTTGTGCTTCTGACTTGATTACTCTTAGTGCAACTTCTTCAATGTCAATGTTGTTTGTTACGTTACTAAGCATATTTCCAACTCTATTCCCAGCCCTTGCCAAAACCCCTTGGGAAGGTAAAAAATCCTGCCCAAGGGGAAAAAATGGGCAAAGGGATGTTAAAACATTGCTAAAACAATCCCGGTTTAAGAAAGGATGGGAGGAATTCTCCTCCCGAAACCTTTTATTCTAATTAATTATCCTACTAGTCTCATTGCTGATTGTGGGATAGAGTTAGCTTGCGCTAAAGTCGATACACCTGCTTGCTTAATAACGTTGTTAGCTGCAAGTTTCGCTGACTCTTCTGCTACATCCACATCTTCAATAACTGATCTTGCTGCATCCTGATTCAGAGCTTGAATCTCTAAGTTTGCTACAGTTGATTGAAGTCTTGATTGAATCGAACCTAAGTCCGCTCGTTGTCCCGACACCATTTCAATTGCATTATCGATCTCTCCCATTGAACTAAGGGCATCGTCTTTAGAGGATACACCTGTTCCAGAAATACCAATCGATCCTGCAGTGGCATCTGTTTGGCTTGAATCGAAGGTAATTCTATTTTGCTCACCATCGAATGCACCAACTTGTATATCTTTACTATCGCCTGATCCATTTAAAAGGTTTGAACCGTTAAATGTTGTTGATTCGGCAATACGATCAATTTCTGTTGTTAACTGTTGATATTCTTTATCCAAGAAACCTCTTTCAGAGTCACCAATTGTGTCTGATGATGCCTGAACAGTTAGTTCTCTTAATCTTGTTAGGATGTTAGATGTCTCATTAAGACCCCCTTCAGCCGTTTGAACAAGAGAGATACCATCATTTGCGTTTCTTGTTGCAGCTCTTAAACCTTTAGTTTGCGCCTCTAAGTTTTTAGCGATCGCAAGACCTGCGGCATCGTCCGCTGCTTTCGTGATTCTCTTACCACTTGATAATTTCTCTAGTGAGTCCTTACCACCTTCCGACACTTGTCTCAGGTTTTTCTGTACTGTTTGCGATGCAATGTTTGTTGAAATTCGTAGACCCATTTTTCACTCCTTTCTTAAATGTTAATAATAAGTCTTTCCATTTTTTTTTGTTTGACATATTCTGTCAGACACTTACCCTATCGCCGCGGTTGGTTATTTTCTTTAGTTTTTTTGTCAAGCATTATCGAAAAAAAGCACACAAACAGATATATTTCAATAACTTATACAGTTTAAAAAGTTGGTATTATTTATGCTTAGGCAGGAGCTATGCCAAGTAAAAGGGCTATTTTAAGTCTTGGATATCGTTAAATCGACTATTTTCGAAGTAAATAGGACATATCCATTTGGTAGATATTCCCATCTTTCCATGATTCACGATGAAAGACATACTTATCACCCATCATATAAAGACGAAAAAGAAATTCAATATCTTCGTGATCTCCTATTAATGAATAAGTGTTACCTTCTTTCTGTCCCTCAGCCCTGAATGAGCCTTGTGACATAACAATTGTATTACCATTAACTTCAAGTCTCATATCTTTAGTAAGATCTTCTCCATCTCTAAATCCATGAGCTGTTATAGTCTTTTGACATGAGAGTAGCTAGTTATGGTTTATAGAGTAATTGTATATAGAGATAGTTTGAGATGGCTAGGTGGTAGAATAAAACTCTTTTACAAGGGACAAGAAAGATTTAAAGTGAAGCCTGTCCGCACGCAAACAGAAAAGGGCCGCACACGCGGCCCTTGGGGTTAATTGAAGGTTTGATTCTCGATTTATCCAATCAGCCTTAATGCACCTTGATTAGACTGGTTAGCTTGAGCAAGAACCGAAGTTGCTGATTGTGATAGAATGTTCGTTCTAGCAAGTTCAGCAGACTCTTGTGCAACATCTGTATCTCTAATTCGAGAATTTGCAGCACTTAAGTTTTCAGTACTAACTTCTAAGTTATTAATCGTAGACTGAAGTCTGTTCTGTAGAGCACCAAGCCCCGCTCTGTTTCCAGAAATTTTTGAGATTGCTTCGTCTAAAACTTCTAGGTTTTCTTGTGCACCACCTTTAGTAGCAACACTTAAACCAGCAATTCCAATTTCTTCAGCAGTAGCACTTGTTGTCGCAGGATCAAATGAAATTCTATCTAGTCCCTCTTGATTATGAATACCAATTTGAACGTCCATCTTCTCACCAGTTCCGTTAAGAAGATTCTTACCGTTGAACTGAGTTGATTCTGCAATTCTATTTACTTCTTCAGTTAAGCTTTGAAACTCAAGATCAGTAAATTTTCTCTCTGTATCACCAACAGTATCTGATGCAGCTTGAACAGAAAGTTCTCTTAGTCGAACTAAGATATTTGAAACTTCGTTCAATCCACCTTCAGCTGTTTGGATCATTGAGATACCATCTCCTGCGTTTCTCTTTGCTTGCATCGTACCACGTACGCCTGCTTTTAACTTTTCACTAATAGCTAAACCAGCTGCATCGTCTCCGGCCTTGTTAATTCTAGAACCAGAAGAAAGTTTCTCCATTGAAGAATTCTTTTGGTTAGTAACTTTACCTAGACTTCTTTGTGCAGCTAATGATTGAATGTTTGTGTTAATTCTAATACCCATTTTTTAATCTCCTCGAATCACATATTCCTCCTTGGTGTGTCGTAAAATAGAACTCCTTGTTCTATTGTTTAATTACCCATGCCGCTTACCCCTAAGCAGCAATAACCTGAACGGTTACTCAGAAATTTACTTGAGAAAAAAAAGGCATTTTATTCCTTTATTTTCAATAGGTTGACGATTTTAGTCGGGTAACTAGCTTACAACAAAGCAATTCTCAAGACTTGAGAATTCTGGAGCTTTTTGGTCATCTACTTTCAAGCTTAATCTATTTCGTATTGAAGGATTAAAGTATACAAACTCATCCACAAAGACATAATGCTTACCCTTGCTAAAAGTAACAACAGAGGGCCTATCAGGAAAAATATAGACTTCTTTTTTCCGCCTAAGACAGGCAACAATTAAATCAAGTAGTTGATAAGAACTAGAGATTTCAACATAGTTAGAGTTTTGCAACTTTGAATATGAAAAGACAAAACAATGTGTTTCAAGACTTGGATAAAAGTAAATCACTTATGATCGGCCTTGCACCTTTTCAATAAGGCCCGTTGTCGAATAACCCGTTTCAAAGTTTAAGCTTTTTACTTCTCCACCCTTTGCAGTAACGATATCATGACCAACGATATCCTCAACTTTCCAATCTCCACCCTTAACAAGAACATCTGGCTGTACTTCTAAGACTAAATTATAAGGAGTATCTTCTTCGAATAAGAACACAAAGTCGACAGACTTTAAATTCTCAAGCATAAATGCACGATCATCTTCTTTATTAACTGGACGATTTTCACCTTTTAATCTCTTGACTGATGCATCGCTATTTAAACCTACGACAAGTAAATCTCCTTGCGCCTTAGCTTCATTTAAATAACTAATATGACCACGATGAAGGATATCAAAGCACCCATTAGTAAAAACAACTTTTTTACTATGACGTAATTCTTTAAATTTTTCTAAATTATTCATACTGCAACTGTCTTATTATCAAATAGTTTTTGATCAAAGTTCATTAGAAACGGAAGACCAAGTAGAAACAAACTAACCAGTTCAAAATTTGCCTTAAGAACAAGGAATGCTAATGGACTATTATCACGATACCTGCTAATTGTTTCGACTCCGAGTATAGACTGTCCTAAAGAACGTCCTTCTCCTCTCATCAGTGAGCATATATTATATATAAAAATGAACATTAAAACTGGAAATGCAACATTCACTCTTAAAAGAGAAACAAATTCATTCGCAGACAAAGAAGTCGAAATATACATTAGAGTGTGAATAACAATAAAAACAAATGCAACAGAAGAGAAGTCTATAAGCCATGAAAGCAATCTTACAAAGTAAGACGATGCCTCTTGATTTGCCTTATTAAACACAAGAGTGTTATCCACTCGACTCTCAGTTTCCACAGGTGAGCTATAAAAAGCTTCTAATTCCCTTGGTACTGACTTAGTACTTAACTCTGGCTCATAATTAAGAACTTCGTTATAAATTTTTTTAATTGGACGATCGACCTTAACTTTTTGCGCTTTATTAGCATTAACCAATACTTCTTTTGCAGTATTTGGATTGAAGCCAAGACCTTCATTTATTGGCATAAAGTCAATGTCTTCAATATCATTTAGATTTATAACATTAGTTCTCTCTATTTCAGTTTGCATTATAAGTTCCTACAAAAAAATAAAATCTATATATAGAATGACATAAAATATGCTATCCATCAAATCTAGAGCAGGTAAAAGCAGTGACTGCGGTAACTGCATTTGGCGCCCTTAAAATATATGTTGGCAATTGAAGAGGAGCGACATTTTTTTGCGCAAGAATACTATTTTCCTCTATTTCGCTTAGGCCACCTTCAGGCCCAATAATGATTAGAATTTTCTTTGTTGGATCAATCAATCTTGGAAACTCTTTTGTATTTTTCAAGCTTGCTAACACTATTAAGTCATAATTGTTAATAACTGATACAAAGTCATCTTTTTTGATTGGCTCATCAATCTCTACATTAAAAGGATTATTAGATTGGATCATTGCACTTTCGACAATTGTCTTAATTCTATCTAGATTCTTTATTGACCAGTTTGAGTAATCACTTTCCCAAGGAATAATCTTTGATATACCCATCTCTGTTGCATTCTTTACCGCTAATTCAAAAGCATCTTTCTTTGGTAGCCCAATCATCAAGTCGATATTTATTTTTTTCTCTTCAGTTATCTCTTTAACAAATTTTAGATGAATATCTTTTCTAAGAATAGAATGAACATTGTACAAATAAGAAGTTCCCCTACCATCTAATACTTTTACAGTTTCATCCTTTCTAATTCGACATGACTTTATAAGATGATGTGAACGATCATCACTTATAATTAAATCTTCTAGTGGTTCATTATCTCTTAAAAAGATTGCCCTCACATTAAGCCTTTTTCATTAAGATTGCTGACCAATCACCTTTAGATAACACTGAGATACACTCTAGAGATGAGTACTCTTTTTTAATATTTTCAACTTGGTCATTTAGAATACCTGATAGAACTAAGTACGCATCATCATCAAGTGACTTTAGCAGTAAATCCCTCTCAGAAATCAGTACATGCTCAAGAATATTTGCATAGACGAGCTTATACTTATCAGCGAGCTCAAAACGATCTCTCAAAATAAGACGATGCCCATTAAGATCACTTTCTTTAAAGTTCAATTTCAAATTAGTTAAGTTATTATCGAGTGCCTCTGGATCAATATCAACAAAATCGACGATACAATTGCTCTTCTTAATTGCACCAATTCCAAGAATTCCAGAGCCACAACCAAAGTCTAAGCAAAGGGACTTATCAGCAAGCTCATCTTTAATTGTATTAAAGAGCTTTAGGCATAAGTAAGTTGTCTCATGCTCACCAGTTCCAAATCCCATACCTGGATTGATATATATGTTGTTCTTATTTT
>CAWUIU010000087.1:0-10348 GCA_963922285.1 uncultured Oligoflexia bacterium
GTTTCTCAAATACTCTACAAACTTTTACAATAAACATGTATATAGTATAACAAATGTTGATTATTTTGTATGTACAAATGTATATATTTTTTACCCCACATAATCTTAACTACAAGGGATAAGTGGCTAATATTAAAAGATGCAACTATGAGTAGTTGCAAAACATATGTTTTTATTATATAGTAATAATATGACAGGATCAAGTAAGCTTATTCAAAAATTAAAAGCTATGCCGAAAACATTCAAGTGGAAAGATCTAGAGAAGATTTTGAATAGTTTAAACTTTGAAAAATTAGAAGGTTCCGGATCTAGAGTAAAATTTATCAATAGAGAAAATGGCTTGGTCATTAGTTTACATAAACCACACCCAAGGCCTGAACTTAAAGCGTATCAGGTAAAACAAGTCGTTGAACAATTAATTTTTGAGGGTTTAATATGAAGAACAAATTTTTAGAATATAAAGGATACTATGGATCATATGAGTTATCAGAAGATGATGATGTTTTCTTTGGTAAACTCGAATTTATTAAGGACTTAGTATCATATGAAGGACAAACCCCTAAAGAGCTTAAGAATGCATTTGTAGAAGCTGTCGATGACTACCTTGATACATGCAGCATTCAAGGAAAAAAGCCAGATACACCGTTTAAAGGATCATTGAATATAAGAATCGGAGAAGAACTTCATAAAAAGGTTGCACTATCTTTAAATAAAGGGGAAAGTATTAATTCTTTTGTAAAAAGAGCAATTGAAAAAGAGGTCTCTTAAAATTTAGTCATATACTTGAAAGGTGCCCCTTTCCTAGTAAAACATTTTTGACAAGTATAAATGCCCAGAATTATAGTTCTAGCATAGATTTTTGACATTCGTCTGTAAGTCAAAACCTGTAAAATCTCTCTTTTCGACGAGCACAGGAAATTCTCGAATAAAAACACGGTATATTATGAATGAGCTCTCATATTATTTATCGACTATAAGTATTAGGAATAATTACTAAAGTAAAAAAGTGGCACTTTATCTCCTACATCTCCACTACAAAGCTTTGTTCGAGGATCTAAAGGGCTGTAAATTTTCATAAAAAAGTTGCACTATTTCTAAGAAAGAGAAAAAGCTAGTGTCATAAATAAGACAGAATAATCAATATTTTATTTTCCTTTTTTTGTCTTAATGATTTTTCTTATATTGCCTAGATTGTCTTCCATCCAAAATCTTTCTACACAAGGCGTATGCAAACCAAATGTTTCAGTGACAACGATAAAACTTTCTCCATCTTGGAATTTATCAGGCGTAGCTACGACTATTTTTTTCAAAGATGATAAACTCCACCTCTAAAAAAGGATCTGTTTTATACCTCAAAACAATTGCTTTAAATACACTCTTCAAAATCATATCCTCAATTGCTGAAGAAACTCCAGAGTATGACTGTTTATACTTAGAGCCCTACAGGCCATGTATTAATTCATCCCATTTTACACTATATAGATTTAAGATATATCTAGAATCTAGTTGATAGACTGATATTCCTAAATAATTTAATTTATAATAGAACTTTAGAGAATGCTTCTTATTACTCAACCCTCTTGTGTTCTTTATTTCCTGATGCTCAACAACGTAGTTAGAATACAAGTTTAAATACATACCGATTCTATTCCAAATGACTACTTTTTGTTTTTTACTTAGCTTACTAGTATAACTTTCATATCTTTTTAACATAGAATTTATTGTACTTAAATATTCATTTGGTTTATAAATGAAAAAACTTTCAATAAGTTTAATATCGTTACTTGCAATAACTTCTCTTGCCTTAGTTAAATATTTTATAAAATCAATTATTTTATCATTTTTCTTAAACTTCTCAGATTGCAAGAATGAAGGTTTTCTTTGCGGCTTTAACTTAAATGGCTTTAAAGAAAGGTAGACTTTTTTGTCGTTATATAGAAACATTCCAACGTCATTATCATATACCTCATCCAAACTTAGAACCATTGTGGCATTCTTATCCCACCAACCAAATCTTAGTGTTCGAGGAAGGCAGTATTCTAAATTAAAGTGATCGGCCTTAGAAATATGATACATTTCTCCCTTTTCATCATTTTCCTCACCAGAATATCTGATAAACTTTGAGCAAATACGATTACCATATAAGAAGATTCCATCTTTTGTAACATCACCTACTTCTTTCCTTAAGCCTTTATCAGAGTAAAACTTTGTCCCCTCAAGAGTAAATGATGACAAATGTTCTCCCCGCTTAAAGTCTAAAGGATGGGAAGTATTTTTGACATTCAAAAGAATGAGCCATTTTAATGGAGAATATGGATCATCTGAAAAATACTCTTTTACTTTAGTTAGCTCTTTCGGTGACAGGCTTGCAAATCCTGACAATGAAATTGTCCAAACAATTGAACATCTGACGAATATATTTAAAAGTCCTAGTTGCATCTTTCCTCATACTTATTAGCTGAATCATCTATCAGCTTCGTAGGGTTGGTATTTTTATTTTCTTCATCACTAATTATATCACCTATGACAAGTGAATACATGATAGTTTTTTCTGTATCGCCATCAGAATTTCTACACTGGCGATAGTATTTATTACCACTGAGTCTAGAATCGTTTAAATAATAGCCAAAGAAGTTGTCCTTGTTTAGTAGTAAGTATTCATTGTTTGAATATGCTCCGACCTGTTTTGCTGTCTCCAGCCATGAAAATTCTTTTTTTGAAAAGGTTGAATCATGATTTTTATCAAAATATAGAGTTCCTCTCTCCCTTGTTCCTGAAAAGCCTGTACAATATCCATCGCACTCTATCCTCATAACAATTGGTTTGAAATCATGATAAAAATTCATGTTAGTCTTTTCTGTAATGAATATTTCTACATTTTCTTTAAAGTCTAATGTAATAAGCGAATAACTATTTCCATTGATCTCATTATATATTAACTGATCATCAAAAGAGACTGAACGAAAAGTATTACTTTCTTTACCAACAATAGTCATGTAATTTCTCTTTACTATATTATCATATCCAATATATATATTATTCATACCTGAATCTATATTTTCTTTCAGAGTTTTAAAATAGTCTACTGATAGAATAAATGCTGTAGTTTCAAGGCTTCTAATATAAATGAAATAGCCTTCACCACTATAATCACCTATTTTGAAATTACCGCATCCACTGACAACATTACCTTCATTGTCAAGGACATTACAAGTGTGTTCACGAGGCTTATTGGAAACAATACTTGCCATATGGTTTTTATCTAACTTTTCTTTATCCAACAAATAAATGACTCTTTCATTATAGTTTAGGTTTAATGCTTTATCTGCAGCTTCTTGAATATCAGAATAATTTAAAATATTTTTCGTAATTTCTGTTTGCCCACATCCATCTTGACTCTTATAAAGAAATTTGAATTTGATCTCTTGAAGTAAATCTCTACCAAATAAATCTGTTCTCTCTCTATTAGGAAATAGTTTGCTTATTTTTATTGTGTCTCCATCAATATATATAGGATGGTCTTCAACTTCTTCAAGCGGAACTAAAAGTGGAACATTTAAATTAGATAATAAAGGATCTTGAAATTTAGGTAAATAATACACTTCTAAGTTATTTTGTATTAAATTATTTAATGAAATCTTGAGTTCTGTTTTAAAGAGATTATCAATCAATTTTATATTTTCGTCTATGTTTATATACTGTGTGCTTCTTGTGTCAAAATCGCCCTCAAAATCGATATCACTAAACTGTATGTCTAAATGATTGCCATGCCCTACTTTATTCACAAGAACATCAGACAACAAGGCACCAGAATTCAAACAACTAGATTTAACATAGGCAGTAAACAAGTCAACAGAGTCAAAATCAGAAATTTGATTGTCCAAATTTTTATTACTTACCAAGATTCTCTTCACATACTTAGAAGTATCATTATGATTAAGAAAAGACTCTATAGCCTGAGCGTCCTGAAAATTATCTACATCTTTTTCTGTATTACCTCTTATTATCGAAGTATAAATAGCAGTGTCAGGAACCCATCTTGCGTCCACGGTTATGCCATCATTATGTCCTAAATGTTGAAGCTCATTTTTTTCTTTGTCTTCGGTTCGCGAAGACTGACTAACTCCACTGAAATCATCATAGTTGATTCTCTCGAGCTTACGCTTCTTTTCGTTATTTTCGTAATACTCAAACCAATGACTAGCGTAGAGGGTATCATTAAACAATTTTCGGTGCGAGTAGCTTACCCAACTATCTTCTCCTAGATACTCGTCTCGATCTCCATATCGATATTGTTCCGAGATCAAACTATTTGCTGTCAAATTGATTATATTTCGAAATAATACTTTACTCTGATCTGTTTTAGCACACTTTGAAAGAACATATTTTCGATCGATATCATCATATAGCGCTAAACAAACTCTGAGAAAATTAGAGTTTATCGCTGTAAAATTTGAAGGATATGAAATATACTTCTCCCCACTGTTTTGATAATCTCTTACATCAATACTAGAACATTGCTCTGGAGTAAAAATACCTTGCGGACATAGCAGAACCTGTTCCTTATAAATATGATTCTTGCTTAATTCAAAGTCTATTTTAAATTCCATATTACTCTTTAAACCATAAGAAGTTATCAGCTCAAAATCGTTTAAGAACTTTCCTGTTGGAATATTTCTAACCTTTCTTCCTTTATCAATACCAGTAGAGTCATAAAGATCAAATGAAAGAATTTGAATTACTCCTGTCTTGTCTGGTGGAAAGACATCAAGAGTATCTCTGTTCTCGGTATTTGCATATGCAGAATGAAAGAAATTGAAATAGTCCTTTTTTACAACTTCATTCTGATCAAAGATACCAAGAAATTCTACTTCAAGCTCATCATTGGTGTTTGTTGCTGTCGCAATATTTTCAAGGAATATATTTCGTTCTTTTGTACTTGAAAGATCCTTGAAATATCCATAATGAATTTTAGAGCTCGATTGTGTTAAATTATTTAATCTTGCAACAAAAATTGAATTTAGATTCTTACTATTGAAAGCAAAAGGAATGCTTAGTGTTGTTGACTCACCTGCTACTAGAAATTTACTTTTTAGATGAATCATTCCATTTTCACTAGGAGTTAACTCTAGCTTATCCACTCCTTCATAGGCTTGATTGAAATCAATATTACTAGGATTATTAATTTCATAATTTCCTTCGACTAAATTCCATCCTTCGAGCGCACTTGAGAAATCTAAGTTGTCTTCATTTAATGGATAAGTGTCAGAATTGAAATCGAGAACCTTTGTTTCTGATGAAGTTTTATTAATCACAGCAAAACGTGATTTATTTTCATTTACAACCTCTATCAGTAGATCCTGATTTGGGAGATTTTCAAGGATAATGCTACTCTCTTCAACTAGTTGACTAGTTTTATAACTTTGATCGTCAAACAAATGAATTTTAAGAGTAAATTCATTTACTGCAAAATTGTTAAGCTCTAATGTCTGGCTCTTGGTACCAGCATAGAAAACATAATCCTCTTTAAATAGTTGACCAGCGTCATCAATGAAGCTAATTTCTAGTTCATTTCGGCCATCTACAAAGCCTGTGAAACTAATTTCCGTATCAGTAAAAGTAATTAACTCATTTGAGATATTATTTTCATTGATATAAATATTTATATCACTTGCGATTAATACATCTGCAACTGTTAGGACGATATTCTGTCCAATCGGATGAAGTTGGCTATCATCAATATTTAAACTACCGCGCCCTTTAGAGGGAAGTTGATTATTTGGAATCTCAACAAATGAAATAGTACTCATACTATTTGCTTCAAGATTCCCAGCCAACGATTTAACATTTAATATGACATTCTTCTCTCCAATTGATTCAGCGGTAATTGTTAGATCTTTTTCTGTCCCTAGGACTTCACCGTCAACAGTCCACATATACTCTTCTATTTCCCCATGTGTAATTCTTGATATTGATATACACTCAGCGATATAATTATCGATTTGCGAGCAATTGAAATCTGCAAATATTTGCGGTGCTTGTGTCTCGACACTGATAACCTTCTCGTCAAAGCCACCATCATTATCAACTATAATAAGTTTTACCTCAGGATTTAAATTAGGATAAGATGTACCTTCAAACTCTTCAACTCCAGAAGACTGAAACAATTTATCGTCGACATACCAATCATAGCGAACAACAGATCCATCTGAATCAGTTGAACCTTTACCGGAGCAGAACACTGAAAAAGGGCCAGGAGAATTACAATTTATTGTTGCATTAGGAGCGACATTAGGAAAATCAATATCATAAGAAGTGTTATTTGTATTATCACTTAGCCCAAAGGGATCTGTCACTTTCAACTTAACAAAGACATTTTGTGGATAAGGGACAGTGTATTCTATGTCCTTTGTATTTAAAGTTTCATCATTAACTGTCCATTCATATGTCAGTTCATGTCCATCAGGGTCCATTGATGTCGACTCACAAAGTAAACTTAAATTTCGAGTGTCACGACACTCCATTGAAGCAACTGGTCTCTGATTATTTTGTACAAGAACAGAGATTGCCTGATGGTCGACAGCGTCAAGGTTGTCATAGATATAAGCATCAATATAAAAATAGCCATCATAGTCCGTATTAATAGTAATTCTTCCATCAATGCTACTAAACTCTTGTCCATTAATCACGAAAGAATAGTAAGTAATATATCCATCTAAATCATAGGACTGGGACGAATCACATATTATTTCTAGTGGTCTTGTTGAAAAGCAATTAACAATTAGAATGGGAGGTGAATTCTCTTTAACAACGTTAACCTCAGCTGTTGTAGAACTAGCTGCCCCCAGCTCATCTGAAACAGTAAGTTTAACGTAATAAAACCCTAGACTATTTATAGTAAATACAGCTTCAGGTCCAGAGTAAGTTATCCCATCGAGCTCCCATTCATAACTAATTGAATGGTCATCGGGGTCATAAGTTCCTTCAGCATTACATTTAATGGTGCCAACATCTGAATTATAGCATTCAGCTGTTACTACAGGAGGGTTATTTGTAGTTATTGAAATAACCTCGGTTTCTATGAATGACTCTTTTCCATCGTTGTCAACAACACTTAAGGAAACAAATGCATCACCTGAGATATTATTAAGAGTTAAAATAGGTGTATTTTGATAATAGTTGACACCTTTAACTTGGAATTTATATGTGACTATCTGACCATCATAATCTACAGAACCTGATGCATCACAAACTAGTGTCTCATTTTCAGGAGATGAACAATTTAAGTTGGCTACCGGAGGTCGATTACCAATAGCAAAATCCTTAGAAAGAAATGCTTGTCCTCCAAACTCATCGATAACTACTATCCTGACGATATCTGTTTTCTCTTCGTTGTAGACAATTGTTTTAGAGCTTTTTGGTTCCGTGTCCCAAGATCCATTAGAAAACCAATAAATATAAATCTTGTCTCCTTCGATATCATAGCTATTACTAGCATCGCATTACAGGTTATACTTTGTTACATAAGTACAATTAAAATCCGCGACAGGTGCAATATTTGGAATGACTTCAATAGATGTCATCACTCGATCTGAAATCAAGCCTTGATCATCTTCAACTTCAAATTCGACCTGATATATTCCGACAGGTGCCTGATAAAGCATATAAAAAGGATTTATACTTTCTACAGTATTGCCGTTATAAAACCATCTATATTTAACAATTTGCCCGTCCGGATCATAAGATTCAGTTGCACTACAACTAATGAGCTCTTTGCTTGGTGAAACACATGATTGTTTCGCCACAGGCTTTTGATTTAGAACTGGTTCTTGTGGAGCTGAACATTGCTCAGAAACATCTGT
Source organism: uncultured Oligoflexia bacterium (assembly GCA_963922285.1). GTDB lineage: Bacteria > Bdellovibrionota > Bacteriovoracia > Bacteriovoracales > Bacteriovoracaceae > Halobacteriovorax_A. The sequence goes on from CAWUIU010000087.1 coordinate 7,863, forward strand.
ATTTTCTTGCTTGTTAGAGCAGTTGTCCGCAAAAATCTGAGTCTGTTCTGTTTGAACAGTTGTATCTTTATTAAACTTAACTGTGTTTACTGAAAATAGTGTTAAGTTTTTCGTTTGAACATCTGCACCCTTATTAAATTTAACTAGCTCTACGATTTCAGGATCACTATTTTCGACAACTCGCAAACTCATATCTTCCGATACAGTCATGTTGACATCACGACCTATCGTGATTTTCTGAGCTGCAACAGCAGTAAGACTTTCAATTATTATATTCGAATCTCTTCTAAAATGAATTCGTGACTCACCTTCAGTATTTGTAGTCAAAACATCGAGACTCTGACCAGTCAGCGTCCCACCTTTCCTAAAAGCGACTTTAGATTTAGCACTAACCTTTAGATTATCAAATTGAAGGTTAGACTCTTTTCTAACAACAACTCTATCTTCTGAGTGAAGACAGCTATTTCCAAGAAGCTTATATGTTCTTCCCTTTTGAAGCTTTATCGAGCAAGGACTGACAATTTTTATATCAGTTGCTTCAAGGTCGAATTTAATAACTAGATTTTTATAAGTACTGCTACTCTGCTCAATTTCAGACTGGTAAGTATTTAAGTCAACTATACTCCAAAATATCTATAATAGAGACAGATCGACATAAATTAATATACGTTTAATCAAGATTAAATTAAGAATTATGGCTTCGTTATCTCTTTACTGAAACTTCTATGCGTTTTTTTATATACTTTTCCTTAATAGGAAAAATGTCTACTTGAAAAGACGGGTCTTAATATTTTTGAAATTTACATTAATGAGGAATTTATGTTTAAGCAAAATGAAAGTAAACGGAATACTAACTATAGTATATCGAGTGCATCTACTTCGAATTATTTATAATGATGTGTAATAGATGAAATGTTTTTAAGATCTAGAGAAAAGAATCATGCGATATATTAGCTTAAAGCTGCAAAATAATAATAAACAATGATAAAATAATGAAATATAGATTTTCGGAACTAAAAAATGTACAAAATAATATTAAAGAATTTAAAAAAACATAATGAAACTTTGCCCGCATTCATAAATACAAATTTTTTTAATATAACCAGTAAAAAGAATGATTGGATCGTAGAATTTGAAATACCTGATATCGTTACAAACCACTGGGAGTTAAATCTAACTAATAAAAGATCTATAAATAAATATTTTATCGAGAATGAAAATAAGCTAGATGAGCAATTTTTGAGCAATAAATACATAAAATACCTACGATATAATCCAAACTATGGAAAGAACGCAGACTATAAAAAATTAAGCACCGAGTTTTTGCTGAATCCTGTAGAACTTCTTGAACAAAGCATTGAAAACATAATTGATTTTTACACTTTCAATAAGCCTGCCGTATATAAAATATATACAACATTTACTGACTTGAGCCTACATCAATCAATTTTAACTTTTCTTAAATACTCCTCGCACTCCAACAATGATCCCAAAAAAGCTATTTTAGATGATAGAGCCTATGAGAATATCGTTCCCTCTCCAAGTGATTGGAAAGGTTTTCATCAGTGCTTTATGGTTCATTCTCCTATAATTTACTGTCATCCATATTCAAGACTGGAAACAGATATGATTGTACAGCCTGAGAGGCATAACTATGTACCAAATGAAGGCTCCCAATCTTCTGCAGAAATTCTTTTATCTTCAAGTATGCCTTTCGCAGGCTCCGATGATAAAAAAGCTATAGAGTTATACAGGATAGCTTCTTTTAGTAAAACCCAGACATCTAGTCTAGTCTCGTTAACGGAAATGGGTATTAATAAGCTGTATAAGTATACTTTCAGTGTTGCGAATGATCGATCGCCTGAGGAGCATCACTCTGAGGTTTTACAAATACAGTCGACGGTGTGGTTGACTTTCTCTGACTTTAATTCAATCAATATCAACTTTGACCACAATACAAGATTAAACAGTGTATTTTCTTTGTTCGACAAATTTGCAAATTTAATTGATCGTTACAAAAATAAGAGCCTAGGGATTAATGGTGAAACACAGATTTGGAAATACTTATTTCACTCCGAATCTTTCCGTAAATATGAGAAAATATATGATCAACAATTTAAAGACTATAAAAAACTTGTCGAAGCACTTAAAAAAAAATTAATTCAATGTGAAAGAGTTATAGAAAAATATGACATCGCAAGACTAAGGTCAATAAGAAACATGAGACATGGAGCTTTTTTAAGACAGGATAGATTTCATGAACATTTTAGTTTTGAAAGAGTTGATATCTCAGTTGAACACTTAAGCTTTTTTGCATATCTAACTATGTTAGCGTTTGTAATTTCCCCAAAATAATTTATAGAAAGAAGTCACTGAACAACTTACTGGCAATCATTTTTTTTCCATAAATCGATAAGATTTTTTTTCATAGTGTGAATCTTCAGCACATTTGGGACAACCATGCTCTTTTATGTCCTAACACAGCA